>JAWDOO010000020.1:0-2572 GCA_046533775.1 Candidatus Nanopusillus sp. | reverse complement strand
TTAAAATATGAAGATAAATATATTGCTTCTTGATTTGTTGCAATATCTGTAATATATAATTCTTCTTCTTTTTCATTATTTTCTATTACCTTTATTAATGTATTATTTATTAATCTTGGACTTGAGAAATAGACTTTGAATTTATCACCAAATTTTTTATATAATATTGATAGACATGCTATACCATCTACATCCCAGTGAGTAATTGCAATCATATAAAAAATTATTTTTAGTAAAATTATAAATGGTAGAAGTATATGTAGTTCACTTACCATCCAAAGAAAAATTGGAGAAGTTTAAGGAAACAGTAAATAAAATAATAGAAATGGCTAAAAATAAAAAGTTACCCGAAGGTTTGAAATTAAAAAAGTTATATTTCGATGAAAAGAATAATATAGGATTATGTGAGTGGGAAGTTGATGATATAAATAAATTATTAGAGGCAGCAAAACAGTTAAATGTTGATTGGGATATTAGAATAATGGAAAATCCAAAAGAATTATATAAGAAAGGCTTATTTTAATTTTTTATATTCTTCTTCAAAAATTCTTTTAATTCTTTCAGCCTTCTTTTCCCCAACAATATTCTCTAAATCTGTTTTATTTGCTAGAAAAATATTCTTTAATGATTTAAATCTTTCCAATAATTTTAATGCCAAATTTTCCCCAATACCTGGTATAGATTTTAATATTTCTAATTTAACTTCATCTAGATCTTCATAATTTTTTACCTTTTCAGGTATGCTTGGAAATTTATTATAATTTTTTGCCAATAAATATAAATAATTCGCTGTTTCTAAAAAATCTGAAGTCTTTATAATTGGTATTTTATATTCTAAAATTATTTTTAATATCAGTGTTCTTATATAATTTATTGAAATATTTGTATCTATTCCCAAACTATCTTCAGTTCCTTCTAATATTAATACAGATTTTTTATCCTTTAATTTTTCCAATTGATTATATAATCTTCCATCTATTATAGAGTTAATAAAGTCCAATATATTTTTTCTTTCAATTATTAAATCTCCAATTATATAATCTCCAATATCTAAATTTTCTAATTTTATTAAAATGTCTGTATTTGCTAAAGTTTGTACTACTCCAGATTCTTTTTCTTTATAATCTACGATAATCATAGGAACATTTGATTTTGTATTAATTATATTTGATGAATTATCTTTTTCTTCAGAGGTTTGGCTACCTGTAATATATTTAAATATTCCTCCATATTTTTCAACACTTTCGTTCATCATTTTATTATTTATATTATTTTCTTCTATATTATTATTTAATTTTAGATATTTTTTTATTCTTTTAATTATATATAACATCTTTTTTTCTTTCCTTATTGAAACCCAGTAAAATCTTTCATCAATTGTATTCTTTGTGACTAATATTATTACTTCTCCTATTTCACCTCTACCAGTTCTACCTCTCCTTTGTATATATCTAATTTCGGATGGTACAGGTTCATAAAATATTACAATATCGACTTTTGGAATATCAATACCTTCTTCACCGACAGATGTTGATAATAGTACGTTGAATTTACCTTCAGAAAAATCTTTCAA
Organism: Candidatus Nanopusillus sp.; assembly: GCA_046533775.1. GTDB lineage: Archaea > Nanobdellota > Nanobdellia > Nanobdellales > Nanobdellaceae > Nanobdella. Next base: position 999 of record JAWDOO010000020.1, on the reverse strand, counting down.
TAATTTTACTTGTTCACTTCTACTCATTTCTTTTTTTCCAACAAACTTTTCAGCCTTTATATTGTTTTTATCGCAATATTCTTTTATTCTATCTAAAGTTTTTCTTATTTGTGCAAATACAATTATTTTTTTATCTTTATTTTCATTTAATATCTCTATTAATTTTAATAATTTTGGATGTTCAATATTCTTTTTAATATATTCATTTGCCAAATATATTGCTTTCTTTATTCTTATATCACTTAAAACCTCATAATCAGCTTTACTTTTTCTTATATCATTTTCAATATCTTTAAAATAGCTTATAAAAGTATATAATGTTTGTGTTTCTAAAACCTCCAGTGCGTGATATATTTTTAATGTTTCTGATAATAATTCTACAATTTCTCTCAATCTATAATCTCTTCCCTTAATTGTCAAATTCTTTTTAATTTCTTCTATCCATTTTAATATATCTTTTTTACCTTTATTAATATCAATTGATGGATCTAATTCTTTTACTTTTGATATTCTCAAATCTATTGCCTTTATTATTAAATCTCTAATATTATTTAATTCATTATTTAATTCTACATCTACTCTTTTAATTTCAATACTAGTCATATATTTTTTAATATCCTTTTCTTCTCCAGTTCTTATTTCAATGTTTTTTATATATAGATTATTTATTACTTCTTCTATTCTTTCAATATTCCAACCTGGAGATGCAGTTAATCCAATTATTCTATAATCCTTTGCCTGCTCTACAAACTTTTTTGCAATAAATGTATATGAATATTTTTTAACTGCTCTATGTGCTTCATCAAATATTATTGTTGATGCATCATAGAATGTTACCCTTCCACTTATTAAGTCATTTTGTAATGTCTGTGGCGTTACAAAAATTATTTTTCCTTGTTTATATAAATAATTTCTTCTTTCTTGTTGAATATCTCCAGTAATTACAATACTCTTATCCTTTAGTTCTGGAAAAAGTTTTATAAAATTATTATAATGTTG
>JAWDOO010000019.1:0-3987 GCA_046533775.1 Candidatus Nanopusillus sp. | reverse complement strand
TATTAGAAAAATTAGCTAAACAAGGTCAATAATTATTTTAATCTATCAATAAATATTTTTATAATATCTTTTGAATTCAATATTCCTAAAGTTCCTTTTATACATTTTCTTTCGGAGAAATTTTTTACAAAACCATATCTTGAATATTTTGAATATATCATAACTGGTACAGGATCTGAAATATGTCTCCCTTTAATTGATGATGTAGAATGATCTCCAGTAATTAATATTACATCAAAATATTCCTTTATCCTTTTTATTAAATATTCATCAATTTCTTCAATTATTTTTTTCTTTTTAAATGGATTTTTTAAGTGAGATAATATATCTGGAGCCCTTATATGAATAAATATTATATCATATTTATTCCTATTTGCTATTGCATACTCTGAAAATGAAAATAAATTCTCATTAATTTTTCCAGTAGTTCCTAAAGGTTTCTCATAATCGATTTTCAAATATTTTGCAATTGATAAATGAATGGGACTTGAAGATAAATATAATGCTTTTACTTTATATTTATTTTCAAATAAATCTTTTTTATTTAAACTTTTATATATTGTTTTGTTTTTTATCTTATATTTCTTTAATTTTTCAATTGTTTCTTTGTTATAATTATTAAAAATCAAAATATAATTATTATCTTTATATTTTATTATATCATATATATCCTCTATTTTTGGATCTTCTTTTGATTCTATTTCAATTAAAAACTGATTTTCTTTTAATTCTTTATATACTAATGCTTTAAATATTAATTCATTATATTTAAAATCATAACCTAATAATGATAAATTTGATTCAATACATCTTGGAATATGCCCTCTTTCTTTTATATATAATAATCCACATTCAGAATATCTTACCAATTTATCAATATTTTGTTTTTTAGCATCTTCCAATGGTGTTTTATATCTTAACTCTTTAATTAAATTATCACCCAATCCATCTAATATAATAAATATCCCCTTATCCATATTATTTAAATTATTAAAATTTCTAAATATAATTATTAAGCGGCGGTGCCCGAGCGGACAAAGGGGCTGGGCTCAAGACCCAGTGGAGTAGATCCGTCAGGGGTTCAAATCCCCTCCGCCGCATTAAAATTTTATTTTATACTCTCTAAGTAAAAATAATTATATCAATAAAAATATTTATATATCAATGAATATAAAATATATATGAAATCTATTTCTCCAATAATAGCATCTATATTATTAATTGTTATTACAGTTGCAATTTCTTTAATATTATATGCATTTACTTCAGGTATTTTTGGTTCATTAAAATTATCAACAAATAATTTAGTTAATCAACAATCTAATATTATATCATTTACAATAAATACTGTATATTGTTCAAATAATATATTATATTTTAATATCTATAACAATGGAAATATACCAATAAATATAAATAATTCTCAAATAATATTTACAGATAATTATGGAAATACTATATCTATAAATGGAAGTAATATTATATGTAATAATGGAAATATAATACCTTCTGGAAGTAATAGTTTATGTTATATAATAGATGCTCTATGTTTTTATAATTATACAAATTATATAAAAAGTATGAATTTTATATTTAATGGAATAAGTTATAGTTATAATATATTGAGTAATAATAAATTTAATTTACTTTCTTTTTATCCTTATTTCTTTCAATCAACAAATCTAACAATCTCTAGTAGCAATTCTCAAGGTTACTTAGCACAACTACCACGATGCTACATCAATAGAAATCCATATAGCGGTGGCGGATCCACGGGGGCTATAGGTACATATGGACTGTTGAGCTGCATAGCTATACAAAATAGTGCAATATCAGCAATAGTATGGTTCTACCTACCACCAAGCGGACAAGGAGTACTACTATCATTTCAAACCAGCCAGTATCCCAATGACCCAAATTCTTATGTTCCTTGGCTTTACGTAGGAAAAAACGGCTACCTCTATGCAGGGGACTGGCCTGGTTATATTTGGCAGATCTCAACGCCAATAAGCACAGGTTGGCACATGGCTGTGATTGAAGAGTGGGCAGCGTCCACGTCAGGTCCCTACTATGTAGCCTTATACTTAGACAGAAACTACATCGGGCAATCTTCAACAAGTAATGTACCGTATTTGTTTGGCACAAACCAAGCCTTCGAACCTTCTTCCTCATATGATGACATCGGCACTGGCTTTACAGCTGGCGGTTGGTCTTATGGCAATGGTGGCTGGTTCTTCTTCAATGGAACAATTGCATATGTAGCTCTTTATAATACAGTACTTAATCAAACACAAGTTCAACAATTATATCAAGCAGGTTTTCCAAACACATTATTTAGTAATAATTTAGTTATTTCATATATTTTAGATCCAACATATTACAATAATAATAGTTATTACTTTATACCATATTATGTTAATACACAATTAATGAATCAAATGGGTATTAATAATTATAATGCAATATCAATAATTCCAAACGGAAGTATAGGTCCAATACCAAGTAGCCAGTTTATATATGAACCCAATCCTCCATTAAGTTAACAAATACATAAAAAATATTTGACTGAGATATCATGTTTGAATTCTTCTATTCTTTATTCTAAAACAAATTTATATAAAAATAAATATTAAGAAATTAATAATTGGGCCCGTAGTCTAGTCGTAGGATGCCGGCCTTGCAAGCCGGAGATCCCGGGTTCAAATCCCGGCGGGTCCACTTTTTTAAAATTATAAAAAATTAAGCAATTATACATTCTGACCATCCACAGTCCATACATGTAACACAACCAGCTTCATGTTTTAATCTTGTAGATCCACATACAGGACATTTTTCAACTTTATTATTTTCATTTTCTTCAACTTTTATTGTATTATTAATGTTTACACTCAATTTCACTTTTGGTATTTCAAAATTATTATTTAATTCATAATACCAGTTTGGTAACTTTATTCCATATTGATTTAATATTTCAACCGTTCTATTATTTATTTTACCTTCTTTAATTAATCTAAAGTAATCAATAAATCTTGCTTTACTTGCTTCAGCAGGAGCTACATATACTTGTACAGATTTTGATCCATCTCTATATATTGTAATTCCTTTGCATCCCATCTTATATGCTAATAAATATGAATAATATACATCATCTGGCTGAACCCAATTTGGCATATTTATTGTTTTTGATATTGATGTAGTTATCCATATTTGGGCAACAGCCTGTGCTCTTATATGATCCCACCATGGTATATCTAATGCTGTTAAGAATATTGCTTTCAAATCATCTGGTATCTCTTTTATTCCCAATAAACTTCCTCCATTATCGGATATTTTCTTTAATATATCATTATTATATAATCCTCTTTCCCTTAATTGTCTTTCCAATTCTTGATCTACATAATAATATACACCAGCAGTTACTCTTTTTTCATATACTAAAGAATATTGAGGTTCAATACCTGAAGATGTATCTGCTAACATTGATATAGAACCTGTAGGAGCAATTGATGTAACTTCAACATTTCTTATTCCATATTTTATTATTTGTTCTTTTAAATATTCCCAATCTAATGTCCATAATTCTTTATGATAATATCCTTCTATAGGTAACTCTCCATCTTTATATGTTGTTTGCTCATATCTATCAAATTTACCCCTTGTTTTTGCTCTTTCAACAGATTCTAACATTGAATAATATGTTAAATATTCTGTTATTTTCATCAATAACTTATATCCCTCTTCCGATGTATATGGAATTCCCAATGCATAAAATAAATCTGCTAATCCCATAAATCCAAGACCAACTCTTCTTACTGATTTTGAAGCTTCTTCAATTTCCTTTATTGGATATTTATTTACATCTATTACATTATCTAAAAATCTATAAGCCCATTTTATTGTTTCAATATATTTATTCCAATTAAATTCTGCTTTTCCATCTTTAAATTCAACTAAGGCATATAAATTAATTGATCCTAAATTACATGA
>JAWDOO010000018.1:0-4519 GCA_046533775.1 Candidatus Nanopusillus sp. | reverse complement strand
ACATAATAACCTGAAGAAACACCAGGACCCGGACTTAGATCAGGTGCCCATCCATATTCATACATAAATATTGGAAAGCCAGAAGGTAAATAAGTATCACCTCCAACACTTATTCCTATATTTTGATTTCCTACACTATCACACTCCCACCCAACATGTATTTCATAATGACACTCTCTATTATTTTCAGCATCTACAGTATTATAATTGACCACTGTATTAGCAGAGAATGAACCACTATTATAAGTAACATATGATAATACTACAGCATCTGCGACTGCTGGATTGTCACCAGTACTTGGAGGATCTTCACCTGGTATTCCAGAAAAATATGCAAATGTTTGTAATCCCAATCCATTTTGTGATTGAGATAATGAAAAAGTATTTTGTAAAACATCTGATGTAATTAATGCATAAGATCCTTGCCATGTTCCATTATCCATTACTAATCCTTCGAAAGGTTCATTTGCTACAACATTTGGAGTAATTCCTGTTCCATTTACATAAATATATACATTATTATATGGAGGTAATACATTATAATATTCATAATATGGATAATTTTGATAACAAGCAAGAAATCCATTAGAATTACAAGATATTTCTTGTTCTTCTGCATTTCCATTGTATGAATAAAAGTTAATATATATTGGGAATACATTTAATCCATTATCATATATAACTGCAGAAGACGGATTGCTAGGATCTAAAGCTTCTGGAGCTCCACCAATTGTTCCATTTAAATATGGTAATAGATTTTCATTACTAAATCCAACAAATATTGGTAAAAAATTACAACCAAAATTACTATTATATAATGAAGGAATATTCAATAAATTAATAAAGAAATAATAATTTCCATTACTTTTTCCAGCATACCATGAAGGTAATGCATAATATTTACCAGCATAATTAACCAAAAATACTACATTATCCCCATAATATGGAGTATTATTTATATAATTACTTAAAGGAGGACTAATTGTAACTAATACATTTTGAAAATCTTCCATAGAATATCCTCCATTGTTTGATAAAGTTATAACCAAATATGTTCCATTAATTATTTCTATATTATTTACTGTATAATCATAATATTGAGTATTTGAAAAAGGATAAGAATTTCTTAATAAAGATATTGCTGGAATTATATTTAGATATTCAGGTTCACTTAAATAGTAATTTTGAATGTTTTGACTATTTGGTGAATTACATAATATACAAAAATATACAAAACTACCTGCCTGATATTCTATATTACTATCTCCTACAATTTTACATTCATATGTATTTCCATTATATGTATATGTAACTTTATTTCCTACATTAGTATTATTTGATAAAATAATTGTAGATTCTAATTCAACATTATTTAATGAATTTATATTAAAAGATGTTGAATTAGTATTTATTATAATTGGAGGATATATTTCTAATATATCATTATAACTACTAGTAGTATATGTAGTTGTAATATTATAAAATATATTCCAATTACTTAGATTTTCAATAAATGATGGAACATAATATACACTATATCCATTTTGATAATATATATCTACCATAATTGTTGAATTTATAGTATCCGGATAGTTTTGATTATTTTGATTATTTAGGTTCTGTATTGAAATATAATATTGAGCTGGATTATTAATATGATAATATTTAAATATTGAAGTTAAAATAAATATAATTGCTGCAAGAATTATAATAAATATTGGAAGGAAATAACCTATAAACATCATAAAATCATCAAAAATTTTTCCTCTCATTGTATTACATTTGGAATTGATTGATTTGTAATATTATTAAAGCTATTGTTAATGAAATTGAATGACTGATTTGATGCTGTATTTCCGCCTAAAAATATTTTATATCCAAACAAAATTGCTAAAACTAAAATAAATAATGCAATAACTATAATTATTACCGTATCTATTGCTATATTATTTTTCATATATGTATAAAAAATTTCATCAATTATAAATTTTATTCAAAAACTTTCTTTTTATAATAATATAAAATTATCCCAAAATTCATAATTAATATTGTATCAGCTGTAGAACAATATAAACATATTGAATGAATTAAAAATAACATTATATATAATGAAAATATTACAAATAATATACCAATTAATCTATAAAATAAATTATAAATTATTTTCAATTTTTTCTTATATAATAATAATATTAGAAATATATCAATTATAAAATATACAATTGCATATGTTTCTAAAGGTATTCCAAACAATTTTGAATATGGACTTTTCAATACTTTTTCACAATTTATTATGGAATTATTAATAGAACAAAATAATGGTGATGAATTATTTATTAAAACAATATCTTCTAAATAAATATATATAATTAAACCTATTATTGAGAATATTATTAATAATAATAACCTTTTATCAAATTTTAAGTCCATAAATAAAAATAAAAAACAATATTTATAAATTTTTGAATAAATAAACAAAAATGAAAGGAGATTATTATTTATCATTTGAAAAAGAAAAAATAAATGAAAAAATAAAATTGAAAAATGAAGAACCATTATTTATTATTAATTATAATCCATCAATATATTCATTAAGATATACATTTCCATTATATTTAATTTTCTCTATATATTTTATTACATTTTCTTTTTCAGAATATTATAATCCAAATATATTATCCTTAATTTTATTATTTTTTATTATTTCAATTGTATATTATATTGCATTAAAATATTATGAAAAGGCAAAGAACTATTATATAATATTTACAAATAAAAGATTAATATTAATTGAAAATGAAAATATAATGTCAATAGAAAATTCCTATATAAATAATATAGAAATATATCAGAATTTATATGAGAAAATTAAAAAATTATATACAATAAAAATTTATACCAATACATTGTTATTAGATAAAAGTATAAATTTAACAGTTGAATTACCATTACTTAAAAAGGAAGATATGATAAAAATAAGGGAAATTATTTTAAATAATATACCTAAGAAGCCTGAGCAGGCGAAACCTGTTCCTTAAATTTTTCTAAATGTGCTGGATGAACAATTATAACTTTTTCTTTTCCCTTATCATTTACTAAAACTTCATAACATTCTCCCCTCTTTCCTAAAATTTTTCCAACCATTCCATGGTATTTTGGATGAGGCATTGTTTTATTATATGATGGATCAATCTTTATTACAACTTTATCATCTATATTAAATTCTTGTAATATTTTCCTTATCTTTATTTTACCATGTTCCCTTATATGTAATGATAATTTATCCCTTGTTTTTCTTCTCAACCCCTTTCCCTTTCTTGCAGTCATTAAATTAAAAGTTCATGATATATTTTTAAATAATATTTAAAAAGATATATAAATGGAAGTACTGAATAAAAAGATTATAACACCTGCAAATGTTAAAAATATATTATTGAAAAATAAAGAGAAGAGAAATTTATTATATGTAGAAGAAAGAACATTAAAATTCCTCAATGATACATATAAATTAGATGAAAATCAAGAAAAAGAAATATTAGAAGAATTAAAGGATATAAATTTACCAGATGAAGTAAAAATACAAATATTAGAATTTTTACCAAAAAATGAAGAAGAATTAAGAACAGTATTATATACACATTCTACAAGCAAACAAGATATAGAAAAAATATTAAATGTAATAAAGAAATATGGATAGAAGAGAAGATTATGCAATTGTAATATATTATTTACCAGGTGGGGATCCAACAAAAAATATTAAAGAGCCGGTAGTATATGCTGTAGGAAGAGATTATTTTACATTATTATTATTAACATTAAAACCAGGTGTTACAGTAAACTTATTTGAAGAATTATATATTGGAAATAAACAAAGGGATAAGGTAAGATCTATACTAAAAAGATTATCATTTGATGAATTACCAGAAATTGCAAAGGCAAATTTAGAAAAAGCAATAAAAGATTTAATAATAAAAAATGAGAAAAAATTTGTAGAATTTTTTAATAAGGCTGGTCCATTAAATATTAGAGTTCATACATTAGAATTATTACCGGATATTGGAAAAGTAACTGTACAAAAAATTATTGAAGAAAGACAGAAAAAACCATTTGAATCGTTTAAAGATATTGAAGAGAGAGTAAAAGGTATTAAAAATATACAAGATATAATTTATGAAAGAATAATTAGGGAATTATCTGGAAAAGAAAAAATAAAATTATTCACTATCTAACTTTATATTATTTAACCTTGCTCTTATCTTTAAATATTTTTCATAATTTGTTAATTCAATATTGCTTTTTTCTTTTATATTAACTAATAATAATTGTTTCATAAATTTCTTCCATTTTCTTTTATTCATTGTAACATTTCTTAAATGTGATTTCATTAAGTGTCTACTATATTTCTTACTATTTACAAATATATGACCACATAATGGACATTTATATATTTCCCTTCCATTTCTATCAATTTTTCTTATAGCATGCAGCATTTTTTATATATTTATAATAACCTTTAAAA
>JAWDOO010000017.1:0-5972 GCA_046533775.1 Candidatus Nanopusillus sp. | reverse complement strand
TTCTTTTAATCCATAATTTTCTAACTTATCAATATCAATTCTTGCTATCTTTACTTCTTTTCCTTCAGCATATTTTGCTTCTATCCATCCATCTTTTGTAAGTATCTTATGATCTTCAGTTACTTCAATCTCCATTCCATTTTCTAAAATTAATTTAACAGTTGGTTTAAATCCAACTTTCCAAACTTTTGCATCAACTAATATTGGAGAACTTATACTTAATGTGTTTCCATGAACTGTTGTATACAAAATTTCTCCTTCTCCATCTATTAAGAGTTTTATATTATTTATATCACTACCATTTTCATTATTTAAATAAAGTAAAGTCTCAGCCCTTAAAAGACCATATGGAGTTAAAATTCTTGTATCTCCAACTACACATGGGTTTGTTGTTCTAATTGGTCCTCTATATTTATATTGAACATTTCTTCTATTTATATTATCCATAAATAAACATCCCGGATCTCCTTTTTCCCATGCAACATATGATGCTTCCTGTAATATTCTTTCTGGATTTACATATCCTGTAATTGTTTCTTTTGGTATTTTATTTATATCAAAATTTTGATCTCCTGGTAAAGGCAAATTATATTTCCTTAATAATCTTGGATTAATTAATGGATATTCTTTTTTATTTTCAAAATATTCCCAAAAAGATGGCTCAAACATTATAGATATATTAAAGTTTTCTAATACACCTTCTTTTTCCTTTAAATGGATAAATTTAAATATTTCTGGATGCCAGGATTCCAAAATTCCCATATTTGCTCCCCTTCTCTTTCCTCCCTGTTTTACTACATCTGTAACTGTATCTATAATTTTCATAAATGAGACTGGACCTGAAGCAACACCTCCAGTAGATGCAACAACATCACCTTCAGGTCTTAATTTTGAATAATTTATTCCAATTCCACCTCCAGATTTAAATATTAAAGCTGCTTCTGTTGCTGATTTCATTATAGATTCCATACTGTCATCAATATCTAATACAAAACATGCAGATAATTGTCCTAGAGGAGCACCGGCGTTAAATAATGTTGGAGAATTTGGCATAAATCTTTTACTTACCATTAGATCATAATATTGATAAAAGTTTTCGTAATATTTGTCAAATTCTCCTTTTTCTAACATATTTATAAATTCTGACCATGAAACCTTCATATGACCTCTTTCATTTAAATAATCATACAAATATTTCATTCTTTCTAAATGATATCTATTCCATCTAAATTTAGGATCTTTTATTGGTAATCCATATTTATTTTCGTTTTTTACAAAATCAAATTCTTCTTTTGGATGTACTTTTTGTTTTCCATCTTTATCATATATTCTTTCATCATATAATAAGTCTGGTATTACAATTAATGCTGCAACCCTTTCGAACATTTGTTTTGGACCTTCTATTAATTCTTTATTTTCATTTCTTAATAAATATCTATTTACCATTAATCTAATTGAATTAACAGAGAATCTTTTTGCAACTTCCTCTTCATAGAATTTACCCAATAAATTTTTCTTTTCTTCTCTTATTTTTTCTTTTTCTTTCCTATAAGAAATATATGCCTTGGCAACATCATATAAATCAAATTTCAATAAAGATAATTCAACAATATCTTGAATTTCTTCAACAGATGGATATTTTGTATCATCATATTTTTCCTCTAATACTTTTATTATATAATCAACAACTTTCTCCAATTTTTCTTTATCATATTGACCGACTGCTTTCATTGCTCTTTCTACAGCATATTTTATTCTTTCTGGATTAAAGTCAACAATTCTTCCATCTCTTTTAATAACTTTTTTTATTTTATAATTTTTTTGTTCTAAAACAATTTCTTTTTCTTTTTTTTCTTGAGAAAAATCATTTATAAATTCCCTATTACTCATTTAAATTTTTTATAGAAAATTCTTATATACTTTTCTATAAGAATTGATTATCATCCACAGAATATTATTAAATTTGATGATTTATAATTATCTTCTTTATTTTCTACTTCTTACTAACTAATTTATTATTTTTACTTTATTTTTGTCTTTTTATCATATATTTCAACCAATTTTACTTCTCTCGCAACATTTAGAACTTTTGCTTTATTTATTATTTCCTCCAAACCTCCGGTTTCATGCATATGCCCATGTATATTTAAAATAACCTTATCATTATTTTGAATAAATTTTCTTAATACATAACTACCAGAAATATCTAAAGAAGATATAGAACCCTTTGGCGGAATATGCGTTAATAAAATAATATATTTATCATTAAATTTTTTCTTTAATTCATTTAGAAATTCTTCAAATTCTTTTTCATCAATTACATTTAATAATATATCTGCTCCTCCAAATCCAACCAATACAAAATTATCCTTTACTATATATTTTTTATCTAAATTTCTTATTTTATATAATTTTTCTAATAATTTTATATCTTCATATGTTTCATGATTTCCTGGTATTATTAAAATTTTGTTTGGATCTATATGTTCTGTTAACTTTTTTATTAATCCTCTTTCTATTTCTCCAAATTCTGATATATCTCCCAAAATTACTATATAATCTGGTCTTTCCTTTTTATATAATTCTATTATTTTATATATCATTCCGAAATCATTGTGTATATCAGATGAAACTATTAGCTTCATAATATATTTATATATACCATTCTTTTTTATTTTTTATATAAGATATTAAAAATTCTTTTAGTTTATTATAATCATAAAAAATATTCATATTATTATAATTTTTAATAAATTCATTAAAAATTTTTTCTTCTTTTTCTGTAAATAAATCTTTTTTCGAGAAATACAATATTATTTCTTTATTAAATATCTTTTTTATGTTATTTAATAAATTTATCTGTTCTTTAATACTATATCCGCATGTTTCGGTTAAATCAAAAATATATATAATCAAATTTGCAAGATAATTTAATGCTAATATAGATTTTTTCTCAATTTCATTCATTTCCTCTATAGGTCTATCTAAAATTCCTGGTGTATCAATTACTTGTATATCAAAATATGGTGTTTTAATATATCCTATCATTAAATCTTTTGTTGTAAATGGATATGGTTCAATCTTAACATTAGATCCTGTTAAATTTTTTAATAATGTACTTTTTCCAACATTTGGTAAACCTGCAATAACAACTGTAGGTAAATTTTTAATATTCGGAATTTTTCTTCTTCTATTTAAATAAATATTATAATATTTAAATATTATCCAATTTCTTCTTAATATACTAGATATTCTTCCATAAAATTCTCTTCTATATCTTTCTATTAATTTTTTATCTTTTGTTAACTTTATATCATTCTTATACTTTAAATAAACTTGCTTTATTATTTTCCTTATATATTTTATTCTCTCTCTCAATTTTTTTATATTTATATCTTTAAATAATAATTTGTATAATTCTTTATAGAATTTGTTTTCAGGTAAAATTATATCATTATATATTTTTTCTAATTTATCATCAATATATTGATATATCGTTTGTAATTTTACAATATTTCTTTCTTTTATATCATAAAATTGATTACCATTATTTTTAGCCCTTTTAAATGCAGATGATAATAATTCTTCCACAAATTTATATTTCATAAAAATTTATATTATAAAAAATTAAAAAACTATTCTAAATTAATTTTCTTTCCCTCATAGCCTGGCTTCTTTCCTATTTCAATCCTTAATACTCCATTCTCATATTTTGCCTTTATAGAATTCTCATCTGCATCTTCCGGTAATGGAATTATCCTTTTATATCCTGAAAACGCTCTTTCAGATAATATATAATTCTCATTCTTTTCTTCTTTTTCAACTTTTTTAGATGCTACAATTTTTAGATTATGATCTACTAAGGTAACATTTATATCTTTTTTGTCAACCCCTGGTAGATCTATTTCTACCAAATATTTATCACCTTTATCTATTACATCTGCTGCAGGTACTTCATATTCAAAATTAAATCCCAAACCTTTCTTAGCTCTATTGAATATTTTTCTCCATAATTTCATCTGCCTAGCAAATTCTCTCCTAATTTCGTCGTATATGTCATTAAAGTCATCCATATCCATAATATTATTATTTCTTTAATAATTTATAAGATAACAAAGATGCATAATCAACAACATTCTTTTCATCTTTGTTTATTTCAGAAGATAAAATATGATTTATTAGTTCTATTTTTCCCTTATATAATTTTGTATATTCTATAAAGAATAAAAAAGGATATTTTCCGCAAAATATTTTACTATCTATTTCTAATTTGTATAATTTTTCAGAATCTAAATTTAATATATATTCTATTATTTTTTCGGATTCTTTTTTTACATTTATAGATATATCTTTATTATATATAATATTTCCATAAAATTCTCCATGATGATATAAATTTCCAGTAGATATTAATACTATTTTCCTATTTAATTCTATAGATAATTCTTTTAATAATTTAATAAAATCTTTTATCATTTCTAATTCAACATCTTTTACAATTATTGGAACAATCTTTACTTTATCTTTAAATAAATATCTTAATATAGGTAATTGAACTTCAATTGAATATTCATATCTAGATAATATTGGATTTTCATATGAATCATAATTATTTAATATTTTTCTAGCAAATTCCACATCTGTTCTAATTATACCAAAAGGTGTATACCAATCATCAATTATTAAATTTATTTTTTGACCAATATTATAATGATTTGGACCAATAATTATTATTGTATCAAAATCAAAATTTTCATATAATTCTTTATATAATTTTATAGAAGCTGGTAAAAGGTATTCATAACTTGCATGTGGAACAATTCCAGAAATTATATTTTTTTCCTTTTTTATATTTTTTGGAATATATCCAGGTCCATATCTTTTATCCATAAAATATTGTTCGATTTGAGAGAGTAAATCAGAAGAATCAAATGAATAAAAACCTTTTGCTTTCATAAATTGCATAATTTTATTTTGAAATTACAATTTATTAATTTTTTTAATATTTTTATTTTTATGATTGCTGGATTAGAAATACATCAACAAATTGATACAAAAGAAAAACTATTTTGTAATTGTCCTACAAATTTAAGTGATAAATATAATTATAGAATTGAAAGAAAATTGAGAGCAACATTAAGTGAAATTGGAAAAAAAGATATTGCTGCTGAATATGAAACTATGAAGGATAAAAAATATATATATGAATATTCTAAAGATTATTCTTGCTTAGTTGAACTTGATGAAGAACCACCACATTTAATTAATATTGAAGCATTAAAATTTGGAATACTAATTTCAACATTTTTTAATATGTATATTCCAAAGGTTTTACAAGTTATGAGAAAAATTGTTGTAGATGGTTCGAATACTTCTGGTTTTCAAAGAACATTATTATTATCATTAAATGGAGAATTAAAATATAAGGATAAAAAAATAGGTATTGGAACAATTTGTATTGAAGAAGATGCTGCAAGAAAGATTGAAGAGGGAGAAGATTATATAATTTATAGATTGGATAGATTGGGAATACCATTAATAGAAATATCTACTGGTCCTGATTTAAGAGATCCAAAAGAAGTAAAAGAAGTAGCTGAATACATTGGATTAATATTAAGATTGACTGGGAAAGTAAAAAGGGGATTAGGAACTATCAGACAAGATGTAAATATATCAATAGAAGGAGGAGAAAAAATTGAAATAAAGGGTGTACAGAATTTAAAAATAATAGATAAAGTTTGTGAACTAGAAGTGAAAAGACAAGAAAAAATGTTAGAATGGAAAAAGATTATGAATGAAAAAGGTATTGAAGGATATGAATTAATAGAATAGATTTATATTTTTTAATAGGTCATAATTCTTAATGAAAACTCAATTTGGAACAATTCTTGTAGAAATTATATTATTTATAGTTGCCGGTATTGCTGCTTATATATTTGTTTCTACTGCATATAATAATTTAAATGGAATAA
>JAWDOO010000016.1:0-6114 GCA_046533775.1 Candidatus Nanopusillus sp. | reverse complement strand
GTTAGATTTAAATAGAGAGGTTGCAATTATAGAATTTGAACCTATAGAAATAATAAATAATATATCTTCTGAGGAATTTGCATGGGGTGGAAAAAAGATTGATCTAATTGAATTAGCAAAATTAATATTAAAATATGATGAGAAATTGAATGAAAAGGAAAGAAAATTATTAAATATTTTAATTGAAAGCGGGAGCTTAAGGAAGGCTGCAATTAGATTGGGTGGATTAAATAAAAGATATATAATTAGAAAAATATTAAAGAAAGGATTTTATAGATTAAATGAAAAGAAAATTATATAATATTTTCTTGTCTTAAATTTATTTTTAATTTTTTAATAAATTCCTCATAATTATTTATATCTAATAAAAAACCTCCAAAATTATCAAAACTAGAATAATAAATTATATTATTATCGAATAACTTTTTCAATATATTATTTATTAATTTTTTATTTTCATCTTTATTTGTCTTAATTATTCCTCTATAAAAATTATTTATTTTATATAATAAAATAATAACCTTTCCATTTATTATATTTTCTCTAATTAGAAGATTTAATAATAAAGATAAAAAATATCCGTTTCCATAATTTTTCTCAATTGTTATTATTTTTAATCCATTTTCATCTTTTATCTGTACATTATTATTTATTATATCATATAATAATTTTGAAAATTGTAATCTTAAATTATTTTCAGATTCTCTTAAAATATCAATATTATATTTTTTAATGAAATATAATATCCCTTCTATTTTATTATTTTCAATTAATCCTTCAATATTATATAATAATTCTAATAAATCTCCAATCTCTTCATTTTTATTAATCTTATATATTTCGCCTATTAAATCGTCAGTTCTTTGTAAATTATACTTTAACTTTAATTTTATTATATTACTAACTATTTTTTTAATATCTTCTTCAGATAAATCTATATAAAATATACCAGCAGTTCCTTTATCCTTTATATTTAATTCCTTTACTAATTCTAAAGCTTTTTCATCACTTCCAGTAATGTTTGGAATATAAAAATTAAATGGAGAGCTTAATACTTTATATAAAGGTTTTGTAAATATACCTGGAAGATCTATTCCAGTATATTTTAATAATATTTCTCTATCAATTAATTCATTTAATATTTCATTATTTGGTTTATCAAAGTCATATAAATTTCCAACTAATGATAAATATAAAATATTTTTATCATATGGATTTAAGCTTTGATATAAATAATATAATATATTTGATGTAGATATTTCTTTATATCCATCTAAATTAAAAATATTTGGGTTAAGATTTACAACATTATTTAATTCAATATCTTTTATTGATAAAAAATGATGATCTATTATATATATCTTTTTATTTAAATCTTTATTTAATTTTATTACATCATCTGAAAATATAGATCCAGTATCTAAAAATATTATGTTATCATATTCATACCCACTTTCACCTAAAAATAAATTATTAATTTCTTTTTTGCTTATATAATCTAAAAATGTTAGATGAACTTCAGAATTTTTTTCATATAAATATTTTAATAAAAATATTGATGAAGATAAACCATCAGGATTTAATGAAGATATAATTAAAAAATTTTGATTATTTTCTACTGACTTATTTATTCTATTAGATATCTCTTCTATATAAGATAAAAATCTATTGTTCATGAATATCCATACATCTTTGCTATATCTCTACTATATTCAAATGTTTGTGGTAATTTTTTATTTTTCTTATAGTATTTTATTAAGCTTTTTACTTTACTTTCAAGTTCTTCCAATTTTTTCTTTGTTACAATATCCTTTCTATTTAATTCTAAATGTTTTAGCATTCTATTTATTTTTTTAAATAAATATAATAAATCTTCTGGTATTTCTTGTTTTAAATTCAATTCTTTTATCGCATATTTTACCAATTTTTTATTTAATATTTCTTTAACCTTTATACCATATTTTTCCTTTAATTCTCTCCCAATTTGTGATGGTGTATATCCTTTATTCCATAATTCTTTTATTATATCATTAATTTGTTCTTTTGATATTTGATTATTTTCCATACTAGTTTAAATGATAAAAATATTAAAAAAATTATCTTTCATATGTACCTATAAAATATCCATATCCAATAATATTTTCTTCCTTTACATATCTAATAAAATCATCAAAGAACCATCCATCTATATATAATTCTTTATTTAGAAATAATATTATTGTATAATATCTATGTTTAACATGACCTTTTGGAGGACATGGACCATCATATCCAATTTTTCCAAAATCATTTTTACCCTGAATAATTTGTACATCATCTATTTTAACAATTCTTTCCTTTTTTATTCCTGGAGGTATATTTTTTATTGGTTTATTTATATATGCAATCCAGTGTTTAAATATACCACCAGGTGCATCAGGATCTTCTACAAATAATAACATACTTTTTGTATTGTTTGGTATTTCTTCAATTACTATTGGAAATGATATGTTTTTTCCTTCACATGTATAATCCTTTGGTATTTTTTCTAAATCTCTAAAAGAACTTGAATATACATTTACTTTTATTATATTGTCGGGTAATTTTATATCCAATATTTCCATAAAATATATTTATTTAAAAATTTTAATATATTTATCTTTTATGATGAGAATGTAAAATCTGAAAAATGATGAATTGTCGGTCTACTGATTTATAAAATTATTTAAAAATATTTTTAATATGACTGTTTTGAGGGAATATGAATATGAAGATCATACTGCAGATATAAAGATTGTTGGTTATGGGAATACACCAAAGAGAGCAATTGAGGCATTAATATTGGGAATGTTTAATATTATATACGATAATGAGAAAGTTGAGAAAAAAGAATCGAAACAATTTGTAATTGAAGGAAAAAATATATTGGAAATTATATATAATGTTGCTAGAATATGTTTAGAAGAGGTTTTTTATAAAGATAAGTTTGCTGTAAGAGATATAAGAGTAAAAAATTTAAAGAGAGTTAGGGTTGAAAGTAAAAAATATAAATGGGTATGCAGATTTGAGGTTTATGGAGAAAAATACGATAAAGAAAAACATGGATTTAAAAAAGAAGTTAAAGCAGTTACTTTACATGATATAAATATTACGAAAATAATGAAAACCTATTGGAGTGCAGAAATTGTTGTTGATGTTTAGTTTTCTTGTTCTTTTTTAGCTTCAAAATATTTATATAATGGTATATTTCCAATAAGATAATATAATAAATCTAATATTATTGCAACAGATAATACAAATGCAAATTCGTCAACTGATGGTTCCGGTACTATAAAATATAATAAAAGTAATGTATATAATGCAATAACTTCCATTAACATTCCAACCCTAAAAGACATTCTTACCCTTTCAATAAATGGTTTATCTTTTTCCTTTACTATATTTGTTGATAATACTACATTATTATCAATTGCAAATCCTAAAATCATTAGCATTCCAATAAATCCATTCGCTCCTATAGGATATTTTGTCATAGATAATATTGATAATAATCCAACAACATCAAATAATATTGTAGATATTATATTTAAAGTAATCTTAGAAGCTCTAAATGCTATAAATATTACAAATGCTGTAAGTATCATAGTTAAAATTACAAAGAATAAAAATTGATTAAATATAAGATTACCTACTAAAGAACTATATTGTTGTACTGATATATCTGTAGGAGATAATTTAATATTATAATCCTGGTTAAATAAATTAATTAATAGTGTTTCATTAATTTGTTTTCCTGATTCAATATAAACAATATTTGGTGTATTATATAATATATAATTAGTAACATTCATTTGATTTAATACATTTTGTATTTCTGAATTTGTTATATGATAATTATTATTTATTAATGTTATATAACCTCCAGAAATTGTAATAGATTTGTTAATTATATAACCGTACTTAAAGTAATTAAATAATATTATTCCAAAAAATATTGCAAATATTGATATAGAAATTATTAAAAACTTCTTGTAATTTTTTTCTATAAATGATAAGATTTTCATTAATATACTCATTTTTTACATATTCTTAAAAAAATATATAAACTTATTTTTTTCATAATAGGTATATGAGATCATTTAATTATTTAGTAGAAATAATATTGGTTGTATCTTTAATATTAGTATTCTTAACAAATTTACAATTTCCCCAAAATCCTTCACAATATATAAATATATTTAATAAAAAATATACATTATATACCGCCTTAGCAAATACTTATAATGATAAATTTCTTAGTTATTTGGAGACAAATCAATTCGATGTATTAGCTTCAATATATAATAGTATGTTATCAGGTTATTTTAATTATTATGATTTAAAGCAAACTATAGATTATAGTTTGAATTTTTATAATACTTATAATTCAACATGTTATGAATTTTTATTTCCCTTCCCATATTTAGGAAACAATTTATTATATTCTTTAAATATAAGTGGACAAGTTAATAATTTTTTCTTAATATATAATTCACAAGGAAATTTATGTGGAAATATTGCGTCAAGTAATGATTGGTATGGGGTAGCAATATCTAGTTATTCTGGTAACAATTTGTCTATATATTTAAATTTAACAAATGTAACAAGTTTTGTTAATTATACTATAGATCCATATTCATTTTATGCATATAATATTGATTTATATCCAATACAAATCCAATATTTAAATGTATCTTATATTAGTACATCTAATGGATATGTTCCAATAATAAATATATCATTAAATTTACCTAATGGTTATACACAACCAATAATTATATTATTTAGGGCTGAAAATACTAATTTTAATTATTTAAATTTAACAAACAATTATAAATTGGTGAACAATTTACCTGCTCAATTAGTACAATATGTTATATTTCCATTTAGTTGGGAAACATTATATATTTCTCCCCAATGTTTAGATCAATCTAATGTTATAGCTTTTACAAATAATAATCAATATTTCCAATTAATAAATTCTTCATATTATCCTTCTCAATTATCAGGTAATACATCAATAACTGTTGTTGCTTGGATTTATATAAATGACTATTATTCTTCTTCCTGTGCTTCTGGAGAAAATTATATAAGCGCAATAGTTCATTTATCTGGATTAAATGATTATGCAGGTTCTACATTTAGTCAAATAATTTTACCAAACAATGGTCAATATTATTTGGGGGTAGATGAAAGTAATATAGGATATTTACCAAATTATCCTTTACCAATGAATCAGTGGGTTTTTGTTTTTTGGGAATATAATAGTAGTAATGGGCAATTTTATGGAGGATTTATAAATCAAAGCGGAATATATTATGGTCAAATAATACCTTATCCTGGTTGGTCATCTTTGCAACCTTTAAATTTATATTATCCACCAAATGAAACAATATATTTAGGAACCCCTACAACAATGTATTCCCCTCAATGTACATTTTTAGGAAATATATATGTAATTGCATTTTATAATCAACCATTAACAATAAATCAATTGGAAAATATATATTATTCAGAAGATTTTAATTATTACAATCCAGTAATAATTTATTATGGTAAAAATTATAATCCAAATACAGGAATATTATATGGAAATGAACCAAATTATAATATGCAGGCATATAATAATCCACAATCTATAAATTTTGTAGAACCATATTCTCAATTAATAATAGATTATTCAATTCCCCCAAATTATCAGAATAATATATTATCTTCGAATATTAATATTAGCCAATGTTATCCTGTAAATGTTTATTATTCAGATCAATTAATACCAATAATATTATATAATTATTGGAGTTATTTCAATGTAAATCCAGTACCAAGTGGGTATAAATTTTATAGCAGTATAGTTTATCCATATGGCCTAGGATATTCTAAATTCTCTGTATATGGCTCGTAGTCAATTATATTTATATACAATTGTTGTATTATTATTAATTTTATTTTATTTTGCTTCTAACTTAGATTTGTTAGATAAAGAATTTCAATTTTATTCAAATACTTTCCCACAATATGGAGAAATATATAAATTATTATATGGAAATGATTTATTTGAAAATATATTAAATTTGTATGAATCTACATTAATCC
>JAWDOO010000015.1:0-6978 GCA_046533775.1 Candidatus Nanopusillus sp. | reverse complement strand
CAAGAAATTGAAAATGATTATAAAATGAATAGAAATGGAGAATTAAATATAACTCAACTTTTAGAAAAACGTATTAATAGATTATTAGAACATTTACCCTTATTATTAGATAAGTTTGAAGTATTGTGTAATTATACAAATAATTCATTATTCATATGTAATATATTACCAGAGTTAAATCAAACATTAACACCAATAATACAAGAAGTTATGAATGAAAATATATCTACACTATTGAATATGATATATCAATTAGAAGATTATAATTGGGAAGTAATAAGAAGTATGGGAGAAAATTATGAAGAAGAAATTATTGGGGAGCATATGAAACACTTTAGAAGAGAAATAAAGAATTGGATAGAAAATTGGAATTGGAACAATTGGAACTGGAATAATACAAATTGGCAGATTTCCATAGAAAATAATCAAACAAATATAAATAATCAGAACTCTATTACAATAGAAATTAATAATGAAACAATAAATATAAATGGACAGGGTTCCATGACAATAGAAAATAACAATGGAACATTAAATATTAATGGACAAAGTTCTGTAACAATTAATAATGGGTCACTTACAATAAATGGAAAAGGCTCAATGTACACATAATCTAACTAACAATATTTTTAATAAATATTTTGATCATTTTCAATATAACATCCTAATTATAAAAAATTAAAATATATATTATCAAAACATTATTAGATTATTATGATAGAATGGTTCGAAATAAAAAATTATTACATGAATGAATATGTTATAAAAGAGATTATTGATTATTCAAAAAATAGATGGATCGCTTTAGAAACAAATAGATTGGATCAAAGAATATTTATAAGATATGATAAAGATAAAAAACCATTAAAAATTGAAAATGAAGATGAATACAAGTCTTTATTTACAAAATTTTCTTATTTGAAATTTCGAACAATTTATGCGACAATAAATATATATAATCAAATTTCTGAAGACAAATTAAAAGATATAAATAATATAAAATATGTAACGCCAATTTTTGATATTGATGGAACATTAGAAGATTTTGATATAATAAAAAATGTTGCAGAAATAATTGTTTCATATCTGGAAAAATATAAAATATATAAATCTGTATATTTAAAATGGAGTGGAAGGGGAATACACATACATATTAATGAAAAAGCATTTTCAGAGAATATATTAAATAAATATCATCCACTAAATATTGCATTCGCAATTGTAGATTTTATATTAAAGAAAGCGAAAGATGATTTAGAAAAAGAGATATCAAAAGCAAAGGGAAAATCTAGAGAATTCAAAGTTGAAAATAAGATAGATATACAGAGGGTATTTACAGTACCTTTATCATTTCATAGATTTTTAGATTATGTATGCATAGTATTTAAACCAAACGATATTCAAAATTTTGATCTATCCTGGGCAAATTATAAGAATTTTAAACATAGTGAAAAATGGAGAGAATATGAACCTGGAGAAGGGGATTATTTAGCAGAGATATCTATAAAAGAAACAAAAAATTATATTGTAAATTATTTAAATAAAAATACATTAAAACAGGAGAAAATATCAATAAAAAGAGAAAATTTAGGAAATGTTGGAAGATTCCAAGTTATGGGATTATTACAAGCGGCAAGATATTATATATTATATAATGATATAAATAAAGCAAAGAGCTTTGGTTTAAATAGAGCAATATTCTATGCATGGGCAAAATATTATAGACCAATATATAAAAGGAGTAAAGAAAAAATATTTCATCCATATTTTAAAGAAAAAGAAGATAAAGAAATAGAATTAGTAAAAGTTGGAAATGAAGAAGCACCATATAATAAAAAGACGGGATATTTTCATATAGGAGATAAAGATCAAACACCAGAAGATTATGATAAAGAAATAAAGGATAAAATAAATAGTATAGTTGATTATGATATTGCATGGAACTTTGCAATGGAATATTTAAAAAAATTTCCAAAGGAGGTTCTCTTAGATCAACAAGAATTTTATAAAAAGGTATATGAACCTATTAGGGATAAATTCTTTGAAGAACTATTAAAAAATAAATAATTTATTTGCCTTTTTTATAATATTCGTATACTCTTCCTACTAAATTTTCTCCTGGCTTTAATGTTATATTTACATCTTTACCCCATTTTGCTGGACATACTTCACCTGGATGCTCTCTTACATATTTAAATGCTCTTATTTTTCTCAATAGTTCATCAGAATCTCTTCCTACATCTGTATTATTTACTTCCATTCCCACAACAGTTCCATCTGGATCAATTATTATTGTTGCTCTATATGCTACTCCAGATTTATAATCATATATATTAAACATCTTTGCTATTGTTCCTGTATGATCTTCACCCATTGGAAATTTAACATTTTCTAATAGTTTTTCTGTTGCGTGCCATGCTAAGTGTGTATATACAGTATCAGTTGACATTGCAATAACTTCTGCACCTTCCTTCTTTATTTCATCATATTTTTCTGCTAGATCTTCTAATTCTGTTGGACATACAAATGTAAAATCTGCTGGGTAATAGAATAATACTAAAAATTTTCCTTTACTTAATACATCTTTATATATATTTATTTCTTTGAACTTTTTTTCTACTGTATCATATACTTTTATTACCAATTCTGGTACTTTATCTCCAACTCCCAATATTCCTGTTTCTTCAAAATCTATGTAATCTTCCATTAAAATAACTTATTTAAAAATCTTTTAAGGGTTTTTGCTCTAAAATTTTTACAAAACATTTTATCAATTATCATTTTATAGAAAATAATTAATATATTGCCTTTAATATAGTAGTAATGGTATAGAATAAATTTATAAATTTTTTTGTAAAAAAATATGTATGATATTAACAACATTCATTATTCTATTCGAAATATATACATTCACATTGGTATTGATCATATTATCAAAGTTATTGAAAAAAGGAGCATTAGTATTTATAATTTTGTTAATAATTTTATCATTGTTACTTATATTATTAGTATCATTATTGGATCTATCAATGATACAATCAATATTCTTATTTATTATAATATTATTATTTATAATAGGGATATTACTATATTATTTATTTGATTTGTCTCTAATAATTATAGCAATTATTATTTTAGCGTCATTACTAATATCATTAATTATATATTCACTGATAATTAGTCCCATGTATATATATTCGGCATCATCACAACTATTACCTATTATAATACAGAGTCCATTATATTAAAATGGATCTATTATTTATTTCTTCAATCTTATTATTATTAGATATATTAATAATATCAATATTTGATCTAAGATATTTGATAAATATAGATAGAAAAATAAAAATTCCAAAATATAGAGATTTAAAAAATAAAGAAAATTTATTTGTAATATTTCCAGTAAAAAATGAAGAAGAAGATCTTTTAATAAAAAAAATTGAATATTTGAAAAATATAAATAATGTGTATAAAAATCTTACTATATATTTTTTATTTTTGGATGATACAGATTTAAACAAAGAAAATAAATTGGTAGAATATTTAGAAAAAAATTGTTTAAAAAAATATTATGATGAAAAATACTTAATATATGACCTAGATAAAGTAAAATACTATTTTAGATTAAATGGTATAAAAAGAAAGGGTGCTGCTTTGGATGATGTATTAGATTATTTAAAAAGAAAATATAATATAAAGTATTTTTCTGTATATGATTTTGAATGGACTGTTACAATCGAATATTTATATAAAGCTGTATGTATTCTAGAATCAAATAAGGATTTATCTTTTGTATATTGGAACAGAAGGACTGTTCCAGTAGATTATTTTCATAAAATTGTTGGAATTTATGTGGACACGTTTTTTGAATTTTATTTGCCAATGAAAAATATTTTGGATGATATATCCATGGCGCATGGTTCTTGTGGAGTTTTGAGATTAGAAGATTATATAAAAGCTGGAAAATTTACACCACATTTAACTGAAGATGCTTCATTAACAATTAGATTATATTTAAATGGTTTTAAGGGTATATATATTAGGGATTGGATTGAATATGGACAAAATTTACCTCCAAACTTTAATATGACGCTAAAAACATTAAGAAGATGGCAAACAGGTACTTTTGATGTAATTATTTCAAATTTCTGGAAAATATTATTTAATAAAAATTTAAAATTTAAACAAAAGATGAGTTTCATTCATATGTTTTCAACATTATTTTTACCATTAATTTCTTTTATATTAATATTAATTAGCATAATAATTATTCTATTCAATCTTTCATCACCATTATGGTATTATGTAGCTCCATTCTTTTATTTCTCACAAATTTATATAATAACAATTTTTATAACAGAATATTACATAGTTGAAAAAAGAATATATAATAAAGCAAGTATTTTGGATTCTTTTTTAGTATTATTAATTGGTTGGGGTATCTCTGCATTAACAATATCTTATTATTTAAGAAGATTATTAATTGGTTTAGATAACAAATGGATAGTTACTGTTAAAACAATAAGAAAATATAATTTTGATTATTATTCGATAACCGTATATATAATATTTTTATTAATAAATATATATTTCCTTTACTATACATATTCATCATGGCTACCATATATAAATTCTTATAATATTTTACCATTTTTAATGAGCATAACATTGGGAGAGCTTTCCATTTATATTTGGATAATTTCAATATTATTTATATTCTATTTGCAATATAGAAGTTATAAAATGAGCAAAAAGAATGTAAAAAATTTACTATATTTGGGGATAATAAATAAAAAAGAAAATTTATAAGAAAAAATAGAAAATTATCTATATGTTAGAAAAAGATATTTTAATTATAAATCCGAAAAGCAATATTTCTATAGCAACATTATGGGCAAAAAAAGATTTTATATTTAATTCATTACCTGAAAATATTAAAAATAAGATAAATATAATTGGAACGTTATATACAATCAATGGAATAAAATATTTAATTCAAACATTGGGAGAAAACCCACAGATAAATAAGATAATTCTATATGGACCAGATCTAACACTATCCGGTCAAGCTTTAATTGATATATTTAATAATAAGGATGAAAATACATTAAAGGGATATCATATAAATTTGAATTATAATGAAATAAAAGAAATTTTAAATACTACAAATGTAATAGATATGAGAAAAGATTTCTGGAATAAAAATATGAGTAAATTAGAAGAAATAATTGAAAATAATTATAAACCAGAAAATATATTTAGAAAGAAAATAAATATTGAAATAAAAGAAGATGTAAAAAAAGATTATGGTTATACAATTCCATTACCTCCTGCATTTATATATGAAGAATCATTATTTAATTCATGGGTAAGATTATTAACAGAAATTAAAATGTATGGAATTTTAAAAGGTTCTGAATATAATGAAAAACAATTAGAGAGATTAAATATAATTGTTAGTTTGGGATTATATGGGAGAAAATATTATTTAGAAAAAGAATTTGATGAATTTATTAAATTAGAAGAATTTGAAAAACATTTAAAAGGATATTTTATTGATAAAAAACCGGAAGGTGTTGATTATACATATGGAGAAAGATTTCTTAATTATAATAATTTAAATCAATTACAATATATTATAAATAAATTATCAAAAAATCCGGAAACAAGGAGAGCAATCATGGTTACATGGAATCCAAATATAGATATAAATTCAAATGATCCGCCATGTGTTATATCTATAGAGGGAATAATTCAGGGGAAATATCTAAACCTTACAGAATATATAAGGAGTAATGACATGTTTAGAGGATGGCCATTAAATATGTATGCATTAATTAGAATTGGAGAATATATTGTTAATGAAATAAATAAAAGAACAAACAAAGGATATGAATTAGGAATTGTTACAACAATTTCAGCATCAGCACATGTATATGAACATGATTTTCCATATATGGAAAGAGTATTAGAAAAATATGGATATAGAATAAGATCTTTTGTACCAGATCCAAAGGGTAATTTTATAATATATAATGAAGATAATAAAACATTTGTAGAACATAGAAGTTATGATAATACAATTTTAGATTTTAAATTTGGATCTGAAAATGTTGATGAAATATATAATATATTAAAGGGACTACCATTTTTTACATCATACGATCATTCAATGTATGTTGGAAAAGAAATATATAAATCGGAGGAATTTAGAAGAACCGGCAAAAAATATATACAAGATCAGGTATAACTATCGAATATCCAATTTTTTTATCTTTTTTAGAGCTCCTCTCAATATTAATTCTCTTTCAACATTATCTAATAATTCTTCATATGATAAATATTGAGAATAATATGATAAATTTGATGGAATAATCTTTGATTTAATATCTTCATAATATTTTAAAAGGGTGTTTGTAGATAATGTAGCCAATTTTGTTCTTATTTCCTTTATTAATTTTTCATTTGTATTTTCGAATTTTGCTTCCATTTTAATAATTATACTTTAATAATTTATATAATTTTATTGGCAAAAAATTATAAATAAATTGTTTCTTGATTATCAAAAATATTATCTATTGATGTTTTCCCTTTATATCTTTTTAATATATATCCATATAAAAATCCAAATAATGTACCACCCAGATGTGCAGAAAATCCCAAAGGTATAAATGGATAAAATACTCCAATTAAGTTAAATATAACCCAAAATATTGCTGCATATATCATATCTATTGGAATTATTATCGGAAATATTATTACTTTCTCTTTTGGTCTCAATATTCCCAATGCTCCTAATATACCAGATATTGCAGCAGAAGATCCAATTCCAGCAATCAGTGGGTTATTATAATATTGAAATAAAAAGAATATATTTCCAACAATACCAGATAAGAAAAATAATATTAAAAGATCTTTACTTCCATATAAATATTCAAATAATAAACCAAGAAAAAACAGGGCTAATCCATCAAA
>JAWDOO010000014.1:0-7478 GCA_046533775.1 Candidatus Nanopusillus sp. | reverse complement strand
TTAGATAAAGAATTTCAATTTTATTCAAATACTTTCCCACAATATGGAGAAATATATAAATTATTATATGGAAATGATTTATTTGAAAATATATTAAATTTGTATGAATCTACATTAATCCCATTTACTGTTTATTATAATTGTTCATATAATATTATACAAGTCCCAAATTATTTTAATTCAACACATGTAATTATAATAGATGATGTTTATAATTTCTTACCTTCATATGCAGCAAATAATTTTGTAGCATTTGAAATAATAAATAATTATTCTATAAGTTCTTCTAATATTGGATACTGTATATTTAATGGATATGAAGTATATAATCCATATTTTAATAATCAATTTGAAGGAACTGGTAATTTACCATATTATGTTATATTTTATCCACAAAATATTTTTACTATAAATGATAATTATTTAAATAATTTATATAATTTGGAAGGAAATGTGATTTTTCAATATTTAAATAATTATGAATGTATTAATGGAGAAATAAAATCTCTAAGTGTTCAAAAAATGTTAAATGGAATTTCTGTAAACCTTTTAAATATATCAAATGCTCAATTGAATAATAATATTATATCAGTAAATATAATTAATAATGATATATGTCCAATTAATTTAAATAAGATATATTATGATAATTATAATATACCATCATTTGGAAATACTTTTAATATATCTTCTAATAGTTATTTAATTTATCCAGGTCAGCAAATTGTTGGATATTATCAATATAATAATGATGATTTATATTTTTGTTTAGAATCTTTGGGTAATGAAATATGTACACCAATTAATAATTTACCAATACAATATTATGTTCCAATAACATTATATAATAATCAAAATATTCCAACTCCAGAACCTTTCCAACAAGATATTGCAATATGTAATGGAACAATTAATATTGGTAATAATTTTGCATATATAAATAATGCAACATTATTTAATCAAATAAATCCAAATGGACAAAATGTAATGTTCTTTAATCCAAATAATGGGCAATTATTTTATTCATGGTATGAAGGACAATTAAATTATGGAAATACATATTGTGATGTATGGTGGATAAATATACCCAACGGAATTCCTGCTAATGGTAATGTTACAATTTATATGGCAATTGGAAATTATAGTACAAATTATTATTCACAATATTATCCTTATGTTGGTGCTTCTCCTCAAGTAATTTCAGGATATGATAATGGAAATTATACATTTATAGCATATGGATATTTTAATAATACATTTGATAGTTGGACAGGATATATATATTCTGGATCTTTTTCTCCAACAATAACTTCAAATGGTATTGAAATGATAAACAATCAAGGATGTGAAGGTACTTATATTTTACCTCAAAATAATGGAAATATTCCAGAAATGCCTTTAATTGTTGAGGAAGCTTGGTATTACACTCAAAGTGCAGATGAAAATGTAATAGCATTATTTGGAAATACAAATAATCAATTATATTTAACTAGTATTGGATCTACTGATGGAGGTTGTGCGCCTGCATCTAATTTATCTACATTTGTACAATTTGAATATTGGCCTGGTGGTCCAGCAACATATCTAAAATCTGCAGTAACAAATAGTATATTAAATCAAACATCTTTCCCAACTTCTGGTGGAACAGTTTATTCATATATGTTTATTAATACATCTTATACTCAAACTGGATATTATATATATAATTCTAATCAAGAATGGGCTCCTTTAACATTATTAGATACATATAATATAAATAATAATGGATATACTTATTATAATTTAAATTATAATCCTTATCAATATCCAACATTAGAAATTGGTGCAGGAACTGGTGGAGCCGAATCATACCAATATGTTGAATGGGTTGTTGCTAGAGCATATCCTCCAAATGGTGTAATGCCTTCAATTTATACAGGATCCGAAAATCCCTGGCCGCCTTAATATTCTCTACAATCTTGATATGGATAAGAGATTATATAAAATCCTTTTGTAAAATAATCTTTTCTCTTTGCCAATCTTATTCTAATTATTTGTTCTCTAAATATTTTATTTAAATAATTTAAACTATAATAAATTCCTAAGACTTTATAAAAAGAATATATATGATATCTATTTGGAACTTCATTTTTATTTTCTGCAAAGGATCCTATAAGAATATTTAAATATTTCTTTTGAGCAAATTCCAAGAATTTTTTAGTTGTATAAAATTTTTCTATATCATTAATCAAATTCTTCATTGAAAAAAGAATTGATAAATTATTTTCTTTTATTCTTTTAATATTTACATAATTTATTCCTCTAAAAATATATTTTTTATCATATTTAATTGGATCAAATATTCCATTTAAAAAATATTTACTTAAAATTTTATCATTATAATTTAAATCTCTTCCAATAATAAATACTAAATCGTTATAATATTTATCAGAGTAGAATAATTCATTTGCAATTTCTAAAGATTTTTTAAAATCTTCATTATTTATTAATGCACAATAAAATATATTTAATTTCTTATAATATAATATATTATTTAATTTAAAATATCTTAAATCACTTTTATCAAAAACTTCATAACAAAAAACAACATTTTTTATCTTATTTTTATAATATTCACTTGCTAATTCTTCTTCATTATTATCTGGTAAACAGAAATCATACATAAAAAATATTTATTTCTTAACCTTATTTATATTTTCAATTTTTTCATATTCGTTCCAAAAATATTCTAGATCTTTATTTATTAACTGTGCAGGGCCCTGATATCCACAATCTAAACATACCCAACTATTATCTTTTGCAAATAATGGTACTATATTTGTTGAATGACAGCTTGGGCATATGTATGTTGCCATATGGTATTAAGAATTTTTGGTATATTTAAGTTATTTTTAAATAATGTTGGTAATCAATAATCTAAAATAATATTGATTTATATCTACCCCTAGATTCTACAATCTTTAATCTATGAAAAACTTCTTCATATTTTTCTGGAAAACTATCTTTATATCCTTCTAATATTAAAGAAAATTTATCAGAAATTCTCCAATGATTTGATTCAAATAATTCTTTAAATAAATGTAAATCTACAGCATAATCTTCTATTCTATTAGAAAAGAAACTTAATCCAAAATCAATAAAATATATTTTTCCATTATTATATATCATATTTCCAGTAGTTAAATCTCCATGGACAATTTTATTTTTATGGATTAATCCTATATATTTTCCTATATTATATAATATTTCTTCATAATTTAATTTTTCTAAATATTTTGCTAAATTATATCCTTCAATATATTCCATTACAATAATTCCATTTTCCTCATTTTTATATAATAATCTAGGTACATTAATATAATTATATAATTTTTCTAATATTTTTGCTTCAATTCTAGTTCTATATTTTCTAAATTCTTTATCAATTAATTCATTTCTATATTTTTTCTTATATCTATATTTTAATACTATTTTATTTTTATCATTTTCAATTTTAAATTCTTCAGAATCAATTTCTAATTTATTTAAAAAATCTTTATTAAGTTCAAATATATATCTATCATTCTCTTTTTTATCACTTTCAATTAAATATATCTTTGCTTCTGCACCATGTCCAATTAATTTATATTCCATTTTAAATATTTAATTTTTCTTTATATTTTTCAAATTCTTCTAAAAATTCTTTTAATAAATCCAGATCAATATTTTTAATTTCTCTATGCTCTATTTTCTTCATATATTCATAAACTTCCTTATAATAATTATAAATTTCAGTAGAAATTTTTCTTTTTCTTTTTAATTCTTCAAATTTATTCAATATATCTTCTGGACTATATATATTTATATTATTTTTAATTAAATAATATTGAGAAATTGTTACAACTGAATTATATAGACTTTCAAAAGCCTTTATTAACATTAAATTAGCATAATTTATCCCTTCTTCAGCTCTTTTTTTCATTATTTCTAAATATTCTGGTGAAGTTTTTATCAGTCCATTTTCTAGCATTTTTTTAAGGGAACCAAAGATTCCTGCAGGATCTATTATTGCTTCACCCTTTCTTAATATATCTAAAACTAATGGATCCCCATTTAGTATCATTTCCCAAAATTTTGATAATGTTAATGTTGTTACATGGATTTTTTTATATTTTTCATCTGCTAATAATTTATTTAAATTATCAAAATAAAATGGAACTGTTATATTTAAATCATTTGCATATATATCATCTATTATTATTAATAAATCTATATCTGATTTTTCAGTTTCTTTATTTTCTGCATATGATCCAAATAAAACAATTGATTTTACCAATCCATCAACTTTTTCAATTAAATCTTTTGAAAAATTCAATATTATATCATTAAAATTATTATCCATAAAAAGATATTTATTCTTGTAATTTTTTAATATTTCTAGTATGTAATTCCCTTATATCATTAATATTCAAATATATTGTTGCAAGTCTATCAACACCAAGACCCCAGGCCAGTACTGGATAATTTATATTAAATTGTTTTAATAGTTCTTCCCTAAATACACCTGCACCTCCAACTTCAATCCATCCCAATTTTGGATGTTCGGCATATACTTCAACCGAAGGTTCTGTAAATGGAAAATATGCTGGATAGAATTTTATATTTTTCGCTTTTACAACATTTAATACCAATTCTTTTAATATTCCTAATAAATCTAAAAATGTTAAATTATCATCTAAAACAATTCCTTCAAGTTGATTAAATTCAATAAAATGTTTTGCATCAATTGTATCATATCTAAATACTTTTTCTATTAAAAAATATTTACCAGGTTTTTCGGCATTTAATAATGTTCTTGCAGATATAGCAGTATCATGAGATATTAACATAGATCTTTTTGAAATATTTTCATCAAATATTTTAAAATATTTTAATTGTGTATTTTTAACATTTTCAAATAAATCTTTTGGAAAATCTTCTATATATTGTATATTTTTAATATAAAATGCATCCATTATTGAAATATCTCCTGCAGGATGATCTTGTGGTATAAATAAACAATCTAAATCCCAAAAATGTGATAATATTATACTATATTTATCCATTTCTTTAAATCCCATTGATATTAATTCTTCTCTTATTTTATCTAAAAATTCTAAATATGGATTATACCTTCCAATATTTTCTTCTTCAATATTTATCCTTATATCATAAGGTCTGAATTTCTTATTTTTATATATCTTTTTATCAATAACTTCTTTTGTATATTTTTCAATATATTCTTCTGGTTTATAATTTTTTAATATTTCTTTTCCTTTATCATTTATTTTTGCATAATAAATTGTTTCTTCTTTTTCTTCAATAATTCCTTTTCTTCCTTTAAATAATTTTATTGTATTTTCATCAATATTTTCTAAATATCTTTCATATGTTTCTATATCTTTAATATATATTACCTTTCCATTTTCAATCTTTATTGCTCCATTTTTTCTTAAAAATCCTAAAGAAAAGGATAATTCATCTTTATCAAAATATTTATTTAATTCTTCCAAATTTATTTCTTTCTTTTCTTTTAATAAATTTAATAATCTTCTTTCAGGTAATCCTTCCTTTAAATATTTTTTTCCAATTTCTGTTAATTCATATTTTTTTATTTTTTCTTCTCTTAATTCTATTAATCCCTTTTCCTTTAAAAATCCTAAAGTTCTTAATACCTTATATTTATCAATATTTAATTCATTTGAAATCTCATCTAAATTTTTCCAATTATTATTTAATATAGATAATACTTTATATTCTATTTCAGATATCATATTTAATATATTTTATTAATTCTTTTATACCTATTTCAAAACCAGTTAATGGATATTTTATACTCAATTTTTCTAATATATTTGGATCAATTTCCCCAATCCATCCCATATTTTCATTATTTACAAGTATATTTCCTTGTCTTCCATCTATTAAAAATTTATGATTCGAATTTTTTATATCAAAATCAATTCTTAATTCTTTAAATAATCTTTTCAATACTCTTAATGAATCATTTACAGAAACTTCATAATCAGAATAAATATATAATAAATCTAAATCTTCAATAATTTTATTATTTTTAATATATGAAACTCTATTTAGTTCAAATATTTTTGCAGGGAATTTTAATTCATTATTTTCAGATAATAATTGTAAGAAAGATGATAATAAATATACTCTAATTGAATTATAAGATGATGATGCCGGATTTATTAATTCAATAATTTCCTTATCTTCATTTAATAAATTATTTATATCCTTATTAGATAATATTGGAGTGTATATTTCTATACATCCCATATTAACCATTATCTTTCTTATATTATTCATAATTTTTCTCTCCTTACTTAATTCTCCCTTTGTATATATTTTAATTTCTTTCGGTTTTAAATTATTATATCCATAAGAAATTAATATTTCTTCAATTATATCATATTCAGATAATATATCATCTCTATAATTTAAATATTCAACAATTAATTTATTATTTTCAATTTTTGCATTCATTCTTTTTCTATTTAAATATTCAACAATTTTATTATTATCTATTTCTATTCCCAAATATTTTTTAATTTTATTTAGATCCATTTCCTTTTTAATAACTTTTAATTCTGGTGTTTTAATTTTTTTATCTGGATATATTATATTAATTGAATATATTTCTCCTCCAAAATCTTTTAATGTTAATACAATTACATTTAATGCTAATAATATTTTTTCTAAATCTGTACCAGAAACATCTATAAAAATATTCTTTGTATTAATATCCAATCTTCCAATTTTATTAGAATTTATTATTGGTGGAAATGAAATAATATTATTATTCGAATCAATTAATATTGGATATTTATTATATTTATTTAGTATATATGAATATTTTTTACCAGCTTCTGTATTTTCTAAAATTTCTTTAAAAGATAATTCTTTATCAAATCCCAAAGGAATAAATCTTGTTTCAGGATCCGTTAATTTATAATAAACAGGAAATTTAATTAGATCAAAATTATGTGTTCCAATTGCAACTTTTTGTCTATTTCTTCCAAAAGATTGTGATATTTTTTCTTGTAATTGTATTAAATCTTTTAATCTATCTTCATTTAATTTTACATTTTTAACAACTGCACCAACAATATATGGTCTTACATTCAATATTTCTTTATCAACAATTAAATCGTAATTAGAATCTTTTATTTCAAATTTTGGGATACCTTTTTCAATATTTAATATTCCCCTTAATTCTCTTGCAATTCCGGATAAACTATATAAATCAATTCTATTAAAATCTTTTACTTCAATTTTTGCATTATTTCCTTCAATTTCATCTAATTCGCATTTTATATTTAATAAATATTCATTTAATTCTTCTTCAGATAAATTTTTATTTAATAGTTTATATAATTCATTTAAAGATACATCTAAAACAACCATTACACTTCAATTCCCAATTTCTTTAAAATTTCTTGTTC
>JAWDOO010000013.1:0-12777 GCA_046533775.1 Candidatus Nanopusillus sp. | reverse complement strand
ATGAAAAAAACAAAATATTAGAATATTGTGAAAATGTATATAATTTATTAAAGGAAAAATATAGAGTAAAAATTGATAAAGATGATACAAAGAGTCCTGGATGGAAATTTAACCAATATGAATTAATAGGAGTTCCATTTAGAATATCTATTGGTAAAAGAGAATTAGAAAAAAATACAGTTACAATATCTGTAAGGCAATATAATAATAAAGCAAAAGATTATGAAGTAAAATTGGAAAATTTATTAAATGAATTAAATAGATTAATTATTGAATATGATAAAGATCTAAAAGAAAGGGCAAAAAAATATTTTGAAAATAAAATATTAAAAATAGATAATTTAAAAGATTTAGAAAATAATTTAGATAAAAATATAGCATTTAAGGTTCCTTTCTGTATGGAAGAAGAATGTGCAAAAAATATTAAAGAAAAATATTCACTAGATGTAAGAGGAACTGATATTATACCTGAAGATGCAAAAAATAAAAAATGTATATTTTGTAATAAAGATGCAAAATATTATGTATATATAGGAAAAAGTTATTAGTGTGGCCGTAGGCTGCTTTTAGTATATATTTTTCTAAGCGGATAGGCCTTGTACCGCCAGGACATATTTCTCAAGGTACATATATCCTCTCCGAGTTTACCCAGAGTTACCTCCAGGTATTAACTCTTCATCTTCATTGGATATATGTCCGTGATTTCTTATTATGTAGCCAGGGGTTTCCCCCTCCGATTCCTCGGTGGCTTATCGGTAAGCAGACCTTCCTACGGCCACTTTTTTATATATTTCTTATAAATATATAAATTATGCCAGACCAATTACCCATATTTACATATCTTGGATTATATAAATTTGGAAAGGAAAAATCAAAAATAAAATTAAATAGAAATAAAATAATAATATTTATAATTATTTTCGCGGCTTTAGTATACATTGCAAATATCTATATATCATGCCTAATTTAGAAGAAGATTTAGAATACAATAGAAGATATAAGGAGGTTTTACATATATTTAATGTTTCATTGAAAAATAATAAGGGATTGGAAACTGTTAGAAGCTTTATAAAGGCAGTTATTGAATATTATGATTATGCAATTGAATTATATTTTAGGAAATTATATGAAAATAAAAAGATTGATGAAATTCCAGATAGTCCAATTAAAAGATATAAAAAAATAATTGAAATTACAAAAGATAAAGAACTTGAAGAATCATTAAAATATTATAAACTATTAAAGCTTGCTTTAAATTCCGATGCAAGGATAATAAATGAATATAGAAAAAATATGGTTGTAAAATTTAGGACATTGAGTGGAGAAGAATTTGAAATAAATATAAAAACATTAAAAGATATTGCAGAATCAGTTAAAAAATTTTCTACAATTATTAATAAATATATATAATGGCAAAAGTATATACAATATCTTCTGGAAAAGGTGGAGTAGGAAAAACTTTCTTTTCTATAAATTTATCAAGAGCTCTCTCATTATTAAATTTTAGAACATTATTAATTGATTTTAATCTAAGTACACCAAATGTATCAATAAATCTAGGATTAGGTAATGAAAATAATAATATACATAAATTTCTAAGGGGAGAAATTGACATAAATTTTTGTATAAAGGAATATAAAGAAAATCTTTATATAATTCCTGGAAGTTTAGATATAAAAGATTTAATATATATTTCCACGGAAAAATTACATAATGGAATAATGAAGATATATGATGATTTTGATTATATTATTATAGATTCTGCTGCTGGAATTGGTAAGGAAGCTTTAGAAGCACTAAAAGCTGCTGAAGAAGTTATAATTATAACAAACTATGAAAAATCTGCAATGTTTGATGCTTATAGAGTTACAAAAGTATTAGATAACTTAGATATAAAAACTCTTGGAATTGTTTTAAATAAAATAAAGAAGGATATAAATTATATAAACGCTGAAAAATTTTTTAAAAAGAAAATAATAGGGATAATTCATTATGATGAAAATGTACAAATTTCAATGAATAAAGGTATACCTTTAATAGATTATAATATAAATTCTATAGCTTCTAGAGATATAATAAAAATTGCAGAAAAAATAACTGGAAAAGAATTGGAGGTTAGGAATAGCTTTATAGATAATATATTAAAAATATTTAAATGGAAATAGATTTTGAATTAGATAAAATATTTGAGATTTTGGATAAAAAGAAATACAAAAAAATATTATTACAATTTCCCGATGGACTAAAACCATATTCAAAAGAAATATATGATAAAATAAAGGAAAAATATAAAGATATTGAAATATATATTTGGTTTGGATCTGATTTTGGTGGATGTGATATACCAATATATTTAGATAAATATGGATTTGATTTAATAATTCATTTTGGCCATTCAAAATTTTATAAATTAAATTTAAATGAATAATAATATATTTTTGATTTTATCAATTATTTTCCTATTTATTTCAATTATTTTATTATTTATTTACTCATTATCAAATTCTTCTAATACAAAATTTGCTGGATTGATATTGATAGGTCCAATACCAATATTAATATCAAATTCTTACCAACTATCAATTATATTATTAATTATTTTATTGATTATTATTTTGATTATTCTTATTATCTTCTTCTATAAGGTAATCATATAATTCCTTTAAATTTTTAAATACCATTGCAGCACCAGCAGAAATTAATTCTCTCTTTTTATTTACACCGCTAGCAACCCCTATTACATTTATTCCAGCCCTTTTTGCAGCAATAACACCATATATAGAATCTTCTACTGCTAATATTTCGTTTGGTAATAAGGAAAATCCTTTTACTATTTTAATATAACCTTCTGGATCTGGTTTTGTATGTTCTACATCATCAGAAGTTATTATAATATCAAATAAATTATCTATATGCAAATGTTTTAATATCTCTATTGTTAATTTTCTAGTATTTGAAGTAAAGATTGCCATTTTATATTTTTTATCCTTAAAATAATTTAATATTTGTTTTGCTCCTGGATTAAATTTTATCTTTTCTATATATTCATTTAATATTATATTTTCAAATTCTTTCTTTAAATTCTCAATTGATATATTTAAATTATATTTCTTTATTATATTATATATTATTTCTTCTATAGGCATTCCAGAATTATCCAATGAACCTTCTGACTTTATATTATATTTTTCCAATATTTTTTTATGAGCTTCATCATAAACTTTTAAGCTATTTATAAGTGTCCCATCAAGATCTAATATTACTCCTTTTAAATTATAAAATATAACCATAATTATAATATTTTAAAGAAAAATATAAAATAATTAATATGATCAAAATAAGAGAACAGATAAAGGATATAATAATTAATAATTATATTAAGGAAGGAAAAGATCCATTTGATTCTATAATCGGACAAGAAAATGCAAAGAGACAAATATTATCTTCATTAATTTCTGGGAGAAATATATTAATAATAGGACCTCCTGGTACTGGAAAAACAACTCTAGCAAAAAATATAGCAAAACTTTTACCTGAAATTGATTTTCCAGATGGTATCCCTTTGTGGGCATATGAAGAATTCCCATTTGTCCCTGAAGAATATAGAAAAAAATGGAAAGAAGGTCCCTTTATAAAAATAAAAGGAGAAGATAGATTTATTAGAATACAAGGTTCTTACGATCTATCAGTAGAAGATTTAATTGGAGATATCGATCCTTCAAAAGCATTAAAATATGGAATACATTCTTTAGAATCTTTTATACCTGGAAAAGTATTTAGAGCACATCATGGTGTATTGTTTTTTGATGAGATAAATAGAGCACCTCCAAAGGTTCAAAATAGTTTATTAGAATTATTAGAAGAAAAGAAAATAACAATTGGAACATATGAATTTCAAATACCATTAGATATAATATTTATTGCTACAATGAATCCTGAAAATTATTATGGAACTGAAAAAATATCTGATGTATTATTGGATAGATTTGATATAATAAATTTAGATTATCCAAAAGATATTGAAGAAGAAAAGAAGATTATATTAAAATATGGGAAAAGTTTAGATGTTAATTTTCCTGAAAAATTATTGGAATTGACAATTGAATTTATACAAAAATTAAGAAAAGATGATAAATTAGAAAAGAAACCATCAGTTAGATCTACAATTGGTATTTATGAAAAAGCACAAGCTTTGGCGATAATAGATAAGAAAGAAAATGTTGAAATTCAACATATATTTGAGTCTTTATTATCAATATTACCACATAGAATAAGATTAAAACCATCATATAAAATGGAAATAAATGAAGAGGAATATATAAAAAATCAATGGAATTCTTTTATAATTGGAAAGGACTTTCGGAGTTGACTCAGAAAATTTAATAAATAGACAGGGAGAATCCTTTAAATATAGTTCAAAAGATATTGAGAAAAATATAAATGAATTAATTGAAAAAATGATAAAAGAAGGATATCCAATATTTGATATAGATAAAATTATGGAAAATAAAAGAGAATATTCAGATATATTATCAAAATTAACTGAATATGATGAAAAAAGAATAAGGGAGGATAAAGATTATAGGTTTAATAAAGAATTTAGGAAATCTTTAAATAAAATAAAGGAAATATTAACTAGTGAAGGATATATAGATGAAAATGGAGAACTGACTGAAAAATCTTTAATAGAATATTCTAAATATTTAATAGGAAATATAGAAAAGGAAATTGAAGGAATATTTGAATATGGAAAATATTTTTCATATTATATTGGAGATGATGAAGAATTTTATAAAAAATATTTTAGTATAGGGGATAAATATAATAAAATTGATATAAAAGAAACAATAAGAAAATATATAAAGAATAAAGATTTTGTAAGATTTATTGTTAATGTTAATAGAGAAAATAAGGGTGGTAAATATATAATTCTATTAGATGTATCTGGAAGTATGATTGGAGAAAAAATATTTGAAGCAAAAAAGGCTTTAATATTATTAACATCAAAGATATTAGAAGATAATAACCTATTAGATATAATATTATTTAATGATAAGATTATTAAAGAATATAATAATGTTAGAGGATTAAAAGATATAATAGATATATTAAAAATTATACCAAATGGAAGTACAGATATTGCTTTAGTATTTAATTATTTATTAAATAAAGGTGAAAATGGGCATGTAATATTAATAACAGATGCATTACCAACAAAAGGAAAAGATCCTGTAGAAAGAACTTTAAGGTTAGCTAGAGAATTAAGTCAATATTATTATATATCTATAATTGGAATACAATTAAATAATGAAGGAGAAAAAATTGCAAAAGAAATAGTAAAATATGGAAGGGGAAGATTATTTATCTCTAAGGATATAAAAGATTTGAAAAAGCTATTATTATTGGAATACGAAATATCTAGACAACAGATGATAAAATAATTTCCTCTGGTTTGTTTTCCCCTATATATTTCTTATATTTTCCTGCTAACTTTTTTCTTGCTACATCTAAATAAAAACTTATCCTATTTGTAAATTCTTGTTTATTATAATATATTGATAAAACAATATCTTTATAGTATACTTGCGCAGCTCTTGTATAAGGTCTTCCAAATGCATGCCTCATTCCTTGTGAAATTCTATCTGCACCCGCACCATATACTAATGCATGTTCTCTTACAACATGATGGGGATATTTTCTTACAATAAATAAGAATTCTTTTACTTCATTTTCTAAGTATTTTAATATGTTTGTTCTTACAGATTCTAAAGAATAATCTGATACTTGAACATTATGTAATGCAATTAAATGTCCAACATATTTCCATTGATCTTTCGGTACATTCATCATTCCCATAATTTGCATTCTTAACTTTGATACTGGAGCACCTGGGATTTTATTATATGATTTACTATATGAAAATCTTGTATAAGGTCTTTCAATTTCTTTGAATATTCTCCAGGGTCTCTTCGCCATTTTATATCATTTTCTTTAATAATATATTTATATCTTTTCCATAGTACCCATATGCTCCACCCTGACTATATGGAACCTTTATACCCTTTCTTGGATATCCTTTTGATGGAGGCTTTAGTCTAAATACTTTTTTTATTTTTGGTATTGAATCTAAATCTATTTCATTATTTAATAATTTTTCAACAAATGTATCAATATCCATATTTAATGTTTTTTTAATATAATCTTCTGTTAATCTTTTATTTCCCTCCAATCTTCCTCTCTTTAATAATAATTCTTTTAATGTTTCTTTATCTATTTCTCCCCATGCAACCCAGGGTTCAACTTTTTTTATCATTCCTCTTATATCTTTTGTATCTTTCATTATTACTGCGTAATTATTTCTTCTTAATCTTAACAAATATAATGTGTCTTTTATTTCTTCATTTGCCTTAATAGTTCCTTTTATCCTTACAATAGCCAATAATCCCATTTTATACAAATCCAATCTTTAATCCAGAATATTTTGCATATTCTTCCTTAATTCTATATTCTACTGTTTTTCTTAATGCATTATAAATTGCCATTGCGAAGTTATATCTTCTCCTAGTCTG
Organism: Candidatus Nanopusillus sp.; assembly: GCA_046533775.1. GTDB lineage: Archaea > Nanobdellota > Nanobdellia > Nanobdellales > Nanobdellaceae > Nanobdella. Next base: position 6,208 of record JAWDOO010000013.1, on the reverse strand, counting down.
TCCAAAAGATTTCATCCATAGATCTTTTATACCTGCTAGTTTAAATATCTTTTTCATTTCTTCTGGTGCTACCAATCCAACCCCTCTTGGAGCTGGTAATAATATAACCCTTACAGAACCATAAGATCCTTCAACTTTAAATGGTAAAGAATGTGGTGTCTTAAATGCACATTCCCATGATCCACAGCCCCTAGCAATTGGTATAATATTTAATTTTGCATTTCTTAATGCCTTTTCCATACATAAAGCAATATCTGAAGATTTTCCCATTCCAACCCCAACATATCCATTTTCATTTCCAACAACAGCAACAGAAACCCAAGATGTTTTATTACCTTCAGCAGTTTTTCTTTGAACCATCTTTACAAACTTTGGCCTTCTATATTTACCTTTAGATAATGATAATCTAATATATTCATATTTTAAATCTGGTATTAATGCATCTACAATTTCTGGTTCCAATATTTTATACCCATTTTTAAATACTTGCTCAATTGAAGTTATTTTTCCCTCTTTTACCAATTTACCAAGATTTGTTTTTGGATTCCAAGATTCCAAATTAAACTTTTGTGATCCTATTTTTTCTAAAGCCTCCTGCTCTTTCTTTACTTCTTCAACTTCTTTTTGTTCTTCTACCATTTTCTTTTAAATTTATATGACCATGCATAGGCCCTTATTTTGCTACTTCTTCCAAATCCACAGTGTGAACAATATCCCTTATCAGGATTATATGTTTTTCTACCGCATCTTCTACATATAACATGATTTACTTTATTTGTACCACCCAATCTTGTCATTTAATGATAATATAAAGAAAATATTTTTAAAGTAAATAAAGGACTTAAAATAATCGATGAATATAGATATATCAATAATAATACCAACATTAAATGAAAAAGAAAATATTAATGAGTTAGTAGAAAGAATAAAAGAAAGCTTAAATGATATAAAATATGAAGTAATTTTTGTAGACGATGGATCAAAAGATGGGACAATTGAAGAAATAGAAAAATTAAAAGGAAAATATAAAAATATAAAAATCATTGAAAGGAAATATAGAAAAGGTTTATCTTCTGCTTTTTTAGATGGAGTAAAAAATTCTAATGGAAAATATATTGTACTAATGGATGCTGATCTACAACATCCCCCAGAATTATTAAGAAAAATGTATGAAAAGGCTTTAGAGGGTTATGATTTGGTTATCGCATCAAGATATGTTAAAGGAGGAAAAATAGAGAATTGGAATATTATAAGAGAACTTATATCAAAAACTGCGATATTTATTGCATATATTTTTCTACCAGAAACATTAAAAGTAAAGGATCCATTAAGTGGATATTTTTTAATAAAAAAGGAATTATTAAATAACTTTAAAATTTCCGATCCCTTTAGTTATAAGGTTCTATTAGATATATTAGTAAAAGTAAATTATAATAAATTAATAGAAATACCATATACATTTAAAGAGAGAAAACATGGAAAATCTAAATTAGATAAAAAGATAATTTTTTCATATTTAAAACAGATTTTTTTATTATTCAATATTTCTCAATTTATAAAGTTCTATTTGGTAGGATTATCTGGAATTTTTATTAACTTATTAGCTTTATACTTATTAATATTTTATTTTCCTTTTTATATTTCCTCTTTCCTAGCAATTTTAATTTCAATTATATGGAATTTCATTTTAAATGATTTATTTGTATTTAAAATTAAAAAGAGAAAACTTTTAGAAAGATTTTTATTATTTTTTGGAGGAAGAAGTTTATTATCAAAACCTGTTCAATATTTGTCTGCCTTATTATTTTATTATATATTTGGAATAAATTACTTGATATCACAACTTATTGCAATATTTATTGCTGCTATAATTAATTGGGTATTTACAAAAGGTATTGTATATGGAAAGTAAAATTTATAAATTTCAAAAGCATAATATATAGCACCACTTTTTATTTTTGTATAAACTAGTGTTTATATATACTCTTTTGAAATTTATAAATTTTACTTTAATAAATTTTATAAATAGAATTTTTAAGATTTTCTTTATCCTAATAAAAAATATTTATAATATTAATAACCTATCAATGTCTATTGTCAATCCTATTTTTTACTATTCTGTAGATATCTTCCAAATTATTAATTGAAATTTTAATTCTTTCCTTTGTATCTCTATCTTGTAATAAAACACTATTCTCTGATAATTCTTTTTTTCCAACAATTAATAAGAACCTTATATCTTTATCTACTGCATATTTTATTTGCTTATTAAAATCTCTTCTCATTAAATCAATATAACAATTTAATCCAATTTCTCTCAATTTATTACATATATTCCATGCATCTTTAAATGTATTTTCAAAATATACTACACATATTTCTGTATATGTTTTTTTATCAATCTTAAATATTCCCAATTCTATTCCTGCATCAATTAATCTTTCTACTCCAATACTTCCGCCAACAGCAGGTATTTCTTCATTTGTAAATAATTTTAACAAATTATCATATCTTCCTCCACCAGATAAGGATCCAATTCTTGGTTTTTCAACAATCGCTTCATATATCATACCAGTATAATAATCTAAACCTCTTACTAATGATAAATTTATTTCTATTTTACTTTTATCATTTAATAGATCTAAAATATTATTAAAATAATTTATTTCTTTTGATATTTCTTCATATTTTGATAAATAATCAATTAATTCTTGGTTCCTTAATGATATTATTTCAACAATTTTATCAGATAATTCTCCAACAACATTATTTAACTCTCTTTTTATATTTTCTATTCCAATTTTATCTAACTTATCTATTATTGTATATACTTTCTTTATTTTTTCTTCATTTATATTTAAATTTTTCTCAAAGACAAATCTTAGAAATTCTCTATCATTTATTATAATTTTATAATTCGAAAAATTAAATTCCTTAAATATAAAATTTACAATATTTAATATCTCTGCATCAGATTCTGGCTCCTTTGATCCCACTATATCAAAATCTGCCTGGTAAAACTCTCTATATCTTCCCTTTTGTGGATTTTCATATCTATAAGATTTGTCTATTACATATCTTTTAAATGGTAAAGCTGGTCTATGATTTGAAAAAAATCTTGCTAAAGGTACTGTTTGGTCATATCTTAATGCATATTCTTTATCTGAATATGGTAATTTAAATCTCCATATTAATTTATTTTCTGCTTCTTCTCCATATTTCCCTTTCATTGTATCCCAATATTCTATTGTTGGAGTTTCTATTGGATCAAATCCAAATCTTTGAAATATTTCTTCTATTTTACTAAATATTTTATTTCTTAATATTTTTATTTCAGTAGGAAAATCTCTTAATCCTGATGGCAAATTATACATTATATTAAATTTAAAAATTGTTTAATAAAATATTTGGTTATCTATGGTCGCTCATAGAAAGAGAAAATATAGGAAATATCTTGGACAAAGATATGCTAGAAGGGGATATAATGATAGAAATAGAGGTAGAGGAAATAGGGGTGGTGCGGGTTTCTCTGGATGGAGGTTTAAGAAACAGAAATATATTAAATTAATTAAAGAATATCCAGAAAGATTTGAAGATAAAAAAGGATTTACAAGTATTAAATATAATATTGAAAAATCTATAATTAATTTAAGAGATATAGAAGAATATTTCGATTATTTATTATCGGAAGGAATAATAAAAAATGAAGGAGAATATTATGTAATAGATTTAGATGAAATTGGTGTTGATAAACTATTGGGGGCTGGAAAAATTAGCAAAAAAATGAAAATATATGTAAGAGAAGCATCAAAAGGAGCAATAGAAAAGGTTAAAAACATTGGTGGAGAGGTAATAATTAAATAATGGATCTATCATTACAAAAGAGATTAGCATCTGAAATCCTTGGTGTTGGAAAAGATAGGATATGGATAGATCCTAGTAAAATACAAGATGTATCTAAAGCTTTAAGTAGATCTGACATTTTAGATTTAATTGATAAAGGAATAATAAGAGTAAAAAAAGTTAAAGGTCAGTCTAGAACATGGGCAAATTATATTAAAGAACAAAAGAAAAAAGGAAGGAGAAGAGGAGCAGGATCTAGAAAAGGAGGTAGAAAAGCTAGATTAGACAAGAAAGAAAATTGGATTAGAAGAATAAGAGCAATAAGGAATTTATTAAGAGAATTAAAGGAGAAGAATATAATTGATAAAAAGTTATATAGGAATTTATATAAAAGAGCTAAAAGTAATGAGTTTAAGAGTAAAAGAGCTATTTTAATTTATCTTAAGGATTTAGGAATATTAAAGAATGAAAAAGAGGTTTTAAATAAATAGTTTATAAAATTTTTTATTTAAAGTTTATAATCATTTCACCTATATATTCTTTATGGTAACACAATCTCAATTAAGAGCAGAGGTAGAATCTGCATTTAAAAAGGGTGTATCAAAGGATGAAGTAGATAAAATAGCACAACAAATAGCAAACAAATTAGGAAAGAAACCATCAGTTGTAAAAGCATTAATTACAAGATACGTAAATAAAGGAATGATAAAGGAACAAGGTGGAAAATATGTTTGGGCTGGACAATAAAATTTTTTCTTAATTTATATTTTATAAAAATATTAAGTTTAATTAAATTGGCCACTTATTATGAATGAATATCTAAATACTACTAAAAATAATATATTAATTAAAAACTTCAAATTTGCCCCCACCGGGATTTGAACCCGGGTCTCGGGGATGAGGACCCCGTATCCTAGACCTGACTAGACGACGGGGGCTATGGGTTATTTAATATATATTCAGAATTTTGGGTTATAACTATTATATTTGTTCCATTATCATAACACGTTATATTCTCTTCTAAACAGATATTATAATATGTTTGATTTATAATGGAAGAATAATTTGGATATAATAATAATTTAACATAAAAATCTTCTGCAATATATTCACCAATATTTGGTTGATAATAGAAATTATTTTGCAAATTTGAAATAAAGTATAATGTAATAAATAATATTAAAATTAAATATAATAGAATAAATTGGGATCTCATTCCCAATATATATTTACATAATCTATTGAGCCATTAATAATATAAAATGTTTCAATTCCTTGCTCAGCTTCATTTAAATTTATATTATTAAATACAACCTGTCCATTTATTTCAACATAATAATATGGTAAAATATTTGTAACAATTTGATACAAACTATTGTTTAGTTGTTGTGTATTATTTAGATCCATATAATTTATTGATATTAATGATGCATATAGATCTTCTTTATTATATCCTCTAATATAAAAATTACTATAATATGTTGAAGTTAAAATAAAATATAAAACAATTATTACAACTATCAATTCAATAAATATTGATATACTAAATGATCTCATTGAACCAATACACTAACTAAAAATAATGAGCCATCATAATAACAAACCCTATTAAATTCTATATAATTTTGCATGTTTGTTATATTATCATTACTAAAAATATATTCTTGACTAATATTACTTAAATTTTCATATATTATTTCATACGGAAAACTTGCTAAATTATCCATTATATTTGGATTAAAATTATTTGATGTTAAATTACAAATATTGTTAGTATACTGTTCTGTAATTTCCTTAATTAAAACTCTTCCATCCATAAATTGATTATATATAATTTGATATTTTTCATTAATATTATAAATATAAGAGACTTTTTCCATTAATAATAAAGTAATAAAAAATATTACTAAAATGATTACAAATAATTCAAAAAACCTATCTAGCATATATTATATATTTTATAAATATTTTTATATATAGATGTCTAAATGGATTCAAAACTAGTATCATTATTAAAAGAGAATAAAAAAATTGTTACTGTATCATCTAATAATTTACCAATATCTAGAAAAGATTCTGAAATGGTTGGGAAATTTATTAAATATTTGACAATACCATATGCAAAAAAATATTTAGAAATGGTTATTGAAAAAAAGGTTGCAGTTCCATATTATAGATATCATAAAAAACAGGCACACCATAAAAATGTAATGGGAAAAGTTCCATATGGAAGATATCCAATTAAGGTTTCAAAATATTTCATTAAATTATTAAATTCTTTAGAAAATAATGCAAAAAATATAGGTTTAGATCCTAATAAAGTTGTAATTGTTTCTGTTAATGTTTCTAAGGGAAATAAGTTTCC
>JAWDOO010000012.1:0-13648 GCA_046533775.1 Candidatus Nanopusillus sp. | reverse complement strand
TGCAAGTGCAGGTGAAAGTATTAGATATCTTCTAGTGGATTATTTCAGAAATCCTAAAGATAATGAAGATCAACTTATGAAATATGCAGGAATGAAACATTAAGATAGATTGATATAGCAGCATATAAATTATATTGTGACTATAAAACAGAAAAACAAAATACATAAGGCTTTTTAATAAAATCTTTTTATTTAATTTTTATTTAATAATCAAATGGGAAGAAAAATCTCCTTAATATACTAATTTTTGTTGTATATTTTTATCCATAGTTTAATCATTACAATATATTCTAAGCTAAATATTAAAGTACGTGGGATGTATCTACTATAGTTACTATTTTGTGATCAGTATAAACAATAAATTTAAAATTTTTTTAACAATAATTTAAGTATGTCAGATAAATTCATTAATTTAAATTCAGAGGTTTATTTCTGGATATATAAATTATTGAGTACAGCGCCGACGAATTTATATGAAGAAGAATTGGGAACAGAGTTTGTAAAAAAATATGGAGAAAAATTAGTAGAGTATGCAAAAAATTCATATGAAGAGTATCAAAAAGAATTACAAAAATTACACAACAAACTATACGAAGTATATGGAAAGACTCTAGATGAATTACTAAAAAAGATAGATAACTCTGTTTCATGCAAAGAAGAAACTTATTTAAATCCATATGATCCACATAAAAGGTCACTTATTTATCAATATACATATATAAATCACTTTAAGACTAATATAATAAGAATTATTAATAAACATCTTGAAGGATTATATACTACACAACTAAATTATGGTAAAGAAATTATGAATATACTATATGTTTTAAGATCTCTATCAAAACTCGAAGTATATAAAACCTTATTAGCAGCTTATATGTTAACAGAATACTATGCCTTAGACGATATCTTAAGCACCCCTGAAAACTCATCAATTAATGATAAAATGATTGGACAAATAAAACGTTTAAAAGCATCTAATGATGTTCAAAATTATATTCATGCAATTCAGGACTATATTCAGAAACAAATAGAATGGACCGACTTAGCATATCAAAAGGCATCCAAATATATTGAAGATATTATAGAAGAACTTTTCCGCAAGAATACGAATGGATTTAATATAAAGATAGAAAGGATATTTCTTAAATATCTCAAAGGGATTTATTAAAAAGATAGAAAGTTTATTAATTAAATATATTAGGAATAGTTCATAAAATAAATTAATATAATTCTTTTTTATTTAGTTTTTATTTAATGACTAATTTACAACTATATTTTTATAGGAGATATTAATATAGCTACTATTTGATGATATATATTAACGATAGATTAAAAATTTTTCTAATAAAAAATTGATTATGGCTGGTGAATATCTATCAGAATTAGAAAAAATGTTAGAAAGAGCCCAAAGAGATGAAGAATATAGAATTGATAATAAAAATTATTTAGAAGAAGTAAAAAAGTTATATGAAGAAATATCAAAAAAAGCACCACAAGCTGAAACAACATTAGAACTACTATTAAGAAGAATAAATAGTTGTGACCTATGCGAGAAAGGAGAAGAATCAGATATATTTAAAGCTAGTATAATAAGAGCTTTTAGAGAATATATTGAAAAAATAAATCCTACAGGACCAGATTATAAAAAGAAAGTAGATAATTTGGAGTATAGTATGTTACATTTATCGACTAGATTAGTATTTAATGCAACATATATAACTTTCTTAGAAAAATTGCAAAAGAATATACGTAAGTATGATTCATTAGAAGAAATATATAAAGAAACGTCTGAAGACATTAAAGCAGCTATAAAATATCTAATTGAAGATCCTGAAAAACATAGAGAAAAGTTTGAAGAATATATGCAAGTTAACAAATTATTAGATAAATTATTATATTAAAAAATAGGGAATTCTTATATAAAAATATAAAATCTTTTTTATTTAATCTTTTATTTAATGACAATAAATATATGAATTCATTTAATATACCACCTTTTTGTTGTATATTTTTTATCCATGGTCCAACCATTATTTATATTTTTAATTAGGATATTAAAATATGTAGGTATATTAGATATAGTTATTATTTTATGGTAAAAAACAACGATAAGTTTAAAAACTTCTTCAATATAATACAGGTTATGGTCAAAACACTAGATGAAAAAATAAAAGAAGATAATGAAATGAAAGAATTTGAGGAAGTCATAAAAACATACTCATCTTATCTATACGAAATAAGATGGACATTCTCATCAATATCAGAACATATGCCACAAGCTTTATCATTATTCTTAACATTAGTAGGAAATCTAGAGAAATTTGGAGAATGTAAAAATCTTTCAACTATAGATCCAAGATCTCTCGAACAGTGTATAGAAGAATATACCTTTAAGAGTAGCTTAATGAAAGGTATTGCAGACACTCTTTTATTGGAATATACACCAGAAAGAATTAAAGAATTTATGGATAGTTTGAAAACTTTAGAAGACGAACAAGTAATAAAGGGTCTGTATAACCTCTATAAAAAAGTAAAGGAAATATCATTAGAAAAGATAGCAGAAATATATCAAACTGCATCTCAAAGGGAAGAAAGAGCACGTGAAGATGCAGCTATAATTATTAAGTCTTTTATATCTAATTATTTGGAGAAACCTAAAGATCTTGAAGATCAATTTATGAAATATGTAGGAAAGAAGCCATTAGGATGGCTTGATATAGCAGTATGCAGATTATATTGTAACTGTAAAACAGAAAAACAAAATACATAAGACTTTTTGATAAAATCTTTTTTATTTAATTTTTATTTAATAACTAATTTACAACTATATTTTATAGAAGATATTGATATAACTACTATTTGATGATAGATATTAACGATATATTTAAAAATCATTTTCAATAATATATTTATTTGTGGAAGGAAAATCCTCATCCTCAAATCAAAACCAATCTAAGATAATAGAAAAGAGAATAAGATGGACTAAACAAAGAGCTGAAGAAAGTCTTAATAAGAATGAACATTCAGGATTTCTTGATGAATTTCTTAAGATGTATGAATATTCAATAAAATTGGAAAGATTATATAAACTAGCCAAAGAGAAAGCTCCAGAAGTCTTACCAAAATTAGAAAAATTGGTAAAAGAAACTAGCATAGATAGTTTTTATATTCAACTATTTTCAGCAATTGGAGACTATATTCTAATTTACATACCTTATACAGAACATGATAATACTTACAAACAGAAGATTCAAAACTTAGAAAAAGGTTTAGAACTACTATTGAAGATAAATGTACGTAATAAACTATCTAAATTATATTGGGATGTATATTCTGGAAAATCTCTTTCATTAGTTAATTCCTATCTAAAACAAATAGGGAACTCTCTTGAAGATTATAATGGTCAAGGATTAAATTGGAAAACTAAAGAGTATGTACCAGAGAATGTTGCATACAATTATCTTTACTCCCATATAAAATGTCTATTAAGTAATCCTGATGAGTATATGCAACTAATGAAATTAGACAATTTAGAAACCTTTATTAGAGAATTATGTGAGCTCACTCCTGGCTAGAATTGAGTAAAGCAATTAAAGCAGCTATAAGATATCTAATTGGAAATCCTGAAAGATATAGAGAAAGATTTGAAGAATATATGCAGTTAAAAAATTATTAGATAAATTGTTATATAAAAAATAGAGAGTTCTTATATAAAAATATAAGATCTTTATTTATTTAATTTTTATTTAATGACTAAATAAAGAGAAAAGTCCACTTAATATACCACCACTTTCAACTATTTGACATGGTAAAATAGCTTCATATTGATTACCATTTACAGTATAGTATACTCTTACATATGGATTTATTATAATAATATTATTATTTATACTACATGCATTCATAGATCCATAATTTATATTTCCTAAATTGCATGATGAATTTTCATAGAAATTATATACTGTTACATTTTCCAAATTTTGTTTTGCAGTAATTATAATAAGAGATGTTCCATTTGCATATTGACAGCTATATGTAAAATATTCCAAATATGGAGGTAAATAGGATGTTACATAATATATATATATTGCATATAGCACAACCAATATAAAAGCTGCTACACCAACCCAGATTACAAATTTTGGTATCTTTGATATATCCATAAAATTAATTTTGATCTACATATATATAAACATAGATATATTTATTTCCCCTGTCTTCGATTTTCATATTTTTTATAATCTCTTCATATTTTTTATCATCTATATCAAATAGATCTGGATATTTATTTAATATATAATCCATTATTAATCTTTTTATCATAATATCTGCATTCTTATGCAAATTTTCAGAATTATATTCATCTAAAACCCCTTCTATTATATATTTTGGAATCTTAAATTCATATTCAATATTATATGGCATGTAAAATTTTACTATTTTCCAAAATATAAATGATTGCTTTATATTCTTGAATTTCAAAAATGATTATCAAAAATTATTTTCTACTTTGTAAACCTCTAAGCCCTATATATGCTAGCAAAGCACCTAATTGTATTATTGGATCTGAACCTTCTAACAATCTATATTCTACTTCTCCAGCATAATATATTATATCTAATTTTTCCTTTTCGGATATATTCATCGAATAAACTTCTTTTGATAGATATTTAATTATATCTTCTCCCGCAAGACCATATTTTAACATTAAATCAATTAATTTTTCTCTAGCTTCAACAAATTTTCCTTCATATGCTAATTTTAATACTTCCTGTAATTCTTGTGGTTTTGCTACAGAAGCAACTTCATATATTAATTCTGGAGTTATATCTTTAGAATACAAAGCCGCAGCCTGTAACATATTTATTGATTTTCTCATATCACCTTCTGAAATATAGTATATTGCTTCCAATGCATCATCATTTATATTCAAATTTTCTTTTTCAGCTATTGATCTTAATAAGTCAAATACATCCTTTTTATCTAATTGTTTAAATCTAAATATAACAGTTCTAGATTGTATTGGTTCTATAATTTTTGATGAATAATTACATGCCAATATAAATCTTGTTACTGAAGAATATTCTTCCATTATTCTTCTCAAAGCTTGTTGTGCATCTCTTGTCATTGCATCTGCTTCATCTAAAAATATAATTTTGAATGGAACATCTCCAATTGGTTTTGTTCTTGCAAATTCCTTTACCTTTTCTCTTATTACATCAATTCCTCTATCATCTGAAGCATTTAATTGTAATACATTTTGTTCCCATTTATCTCCATATAATTCTCTTGCCAATGCTAATGCAGCAGTTGTTTTTCCAACCCCAGCAGGTCCTGTAAATAATAAATGAGGCATATTTTTATTTTCTACAAATGCCTTCAATCTTTTTACTATTTCATCTTGTCCTTTTATATCATCCAATTTTTTTGGTCTATATTTTTCAGTCCATATTTCATTCTCTGGCATAAATTAATAATTTAAATTAAAACTTAAATAAATATTATTATGGAATTTGAATATGTAAAACATAACGATCTAATAATATATTATAAGATTTATGATCTTGAATGTTATCCTCCAAAGGAAGATTCTTTTTTATTAAATGACCATATAAAAGAGTTTGCTAGAGGTAAAAAAGTATTAGATATTGGATGTGGATCTGGAATTCAGGGTTTAGAGGCATATAAATATACAAAAAATGTATCTTTTTCAGATATATCTGAAGAATGTTTAAAATTATCTAAAATAAACTTCTATATAAATTATATAGATAATAATTCTGATCTAGATTATTTATATAAAAATATAGAAAAAATGAATTTACCGGTAAAATTTTATTTATCCGATTTATTTAATAATATAAATGAAAAATTTGATTTAATATTATTTAATCCCCCATATTTACCAGAAGTAAGTTATGAAGGAATAAAAGTCAAAAGATGGGTTTCTGGGGGAAAATTTGGATATGAAACAATCGATAGATTTTTATATCAAAGTATAACTAAATTAAATAATTTTGGAGAAATATTAATAATAATGTCTTCAATAACAAATCCTCAATATATATTAAATAAATATTCAAAATTCTATGATTATAGAATAATAGATAACATACATATTTTCTTTGAAGATATATTTTTAATATATTTAAAGAAAAAGTTTTAATTATGATAGTTGATGATCATGCACATCTATTTTTATATAATAATGTAGATGAAAAAATAAGGGAAAATATTAAAAGAAATGTAAAATATATAATTGAAAATTCTATAGATATTGAAAGTATAAATAAAGTAATTGAAGAATCTAAAAAGTATGATATAATATATTATGCTTTAGGATTATATCCTGAGGAAATTGAAAAAATGAATGATAATGATATAGAAAAAACATTTGAATTTATTGAAGAAAATAAGGATAAAAAATTTTTAGCAATTGGAGAAGTTGGATTGGATTTTTCTAATGTAGATGAAGATAAAATTAAAAAACAAAAAATATATTTTGAAAAATTTTTAGAATTGGCTGATAGATTAAAGAAACCAGTAATAATTCATGCTAGAAAAGCTGAAAAAGATGTATTAGATATATTAACAAGTTATAATAATAAAAAAGTATTGCATACATTTTGGAAACCTTCCTTAATAGATAAAGCAATTGAAATAAATTGTTATTTATCAATACCGGCAATTGTTTATAGAGATCCTGGATTTCAAAAAATTGTAAAAGATGTACCATTAGAATTTATTTTAACTGAAACAGATTCTCCATATTTAGATCCAATAGAAAAAGGTAAAGCAGTAAATAATTCATGGAAAATAATATATTCATTGAAAAAGATATCTGAAATAAAAGACATAGATGAGAAAGAGTTAGAAGAAATAATATTTAATAACTTTGTTAAAGTATATAATATAAATAATGATGAATAAATATAGGCTGAAAAATGATGTAGAACCCGGAAACTGATAAAATGAAAATTATATCCTGGAATGTTAATGGATTAAGATCAATAATTCAAAAAGGTTTAATTGATTTTATTAAAAAATACAATTCAGATTTTTATCTATTTCAAGAAATAAAAACAAAAGAAATACCATTAACATTTCAATTAATTGGATATAATGTATATTCATTTCCAGCAAAAAGAAATGGTTATAGTGGTGTATTAACATTATCGAAAATAAAACCAAATAATATAAAATATGGAATTGGAATTGAGAAATTTGATATTGAAGGAAGGGTTATAACAATGGAATATGATAAATTTTATTTAATAAATGTATATTTTCCAAATGCTGGAGTTGGAACATTAAAAAGATTGAATTTTAAATTAGAATTTGATAAAGAATTTGAAAAATATGTACTTTCTTTAAATAAACCATGTATAATTTGTGGAGATTTTAATGTAGCACATAAAGATATTGATATATATGATCCAATAAATTTGAAAGGTTATGCAGGATTTACAGATGAGGAGAGACAATGGTTTGATCATTTTCTATCTTTAGGATTTATTGATACATTTAGATATATAAAAGGAAATATAAGAAAATATAGCTGGTTTTCATATTCAATTATTGCGAGAAAGAAAAATGAGGGATGGAGACTTGACTATTGTGTAGTAAGTAAAGAATTAAAAGATAAAATAGTTAATGCAGATATATTAGATAATATATATGGATCAGATCATGTTCCAATATTATTAGAAATAAATATATAAAAATGAAAATCATTTTTTATATATGGGTATAACTTTATTACCTGAAAAACCAAAAATTGAGATAAAAAGCGAAGAATTAAGAAAAATAATAAAATACGATAAAGATGGTCTACCAATATTTCCAGCATTTATTAATGGAGAATGGTATTATGGAAATCAAGAATATATAACTATTAATACCCCGATAGATTTATCACCTGTTGCAAAAGTTCCAAAAGTTCAATATGAAATTGTAGAGAAAGAAATTGATAGATTATATAATGAAAGATTTAATGCAAGAAATTATCCAGGATATTTAAGGGTTGAAAAATTATTAAAAACTGCAGAATTATTAGAAAAATATTCAGAAGACTTTGTAAATTTATTAATTATAAATGCTGGAAAAACAAGAAAGCAAGCTTTGGGAGAAATAGAATCTACAATTAATAGGATAAAAAATATTGAAATTGATTATAGAAAAATTGTTGGAGATTATTTACCAGGTGAATTTGGTAAAGATTACTTAGAATCTGAAGGAATTATAAAAAGGGAACCTTTAGGATTAGTTTTAGCAATAGCTCCATTTAACTATCCATTATTTGATTCTGTAAATAAAATAATATTTTCACTATTACCTGGAAATGTATTAATTATTAAACCTCCATCTTTAGATCCATTACCAATAATATTATATATTAGATTATTAGAATTAACAGGTTTTCCAATGAAATATATATCATTAATAACAGTACCTGGAAAAGATATGAATAAAATAACACCAAATAAAAAAATATCTTCAATAATATTTACTGGATCCACAGAAACTGGGGAAGAAATAATGAAGAATTCTGGAATTAAACAATATTTAATGGAATTGGGTGGAGGGGCTCCTGCATTTGTATTAAATGATGTTGATATAAATGATGCAGCAAAAAAAGTTGCATCTGGTATTACATCATATTCTGGACAAAGATGCGATTCTATAAAAATAATATTCGTAGAAAAAGAAATATATGATAAATTTAAAGAAAAATTAATAGAAGAAATTTCAAAGGTAAAAATAGGAGATCCTAGAGATGATAATACAACATTTGGACCAATTGCAGATCCTAAGACTGTAGATGAATTTGTATATTCTTTAGAAGATGCAAAACAAAAAGGAGGGAAAATATTATATGGAGGAAATAGATTAGATAAAACATATATTGAACCTACTTTAATAGAAGTTGATAAAGAAAATGTAGATAAATTATATTTATTTAATAAGGAAGTATTCTTATCTGTGGCATTATTAGTAAAAATAGATAATATAGATGAAGGATTAAAAATTATAGAAAAAAGAAGATATGGATTAGATGCAGCAATATTTGGAAATGATATAAATAAAATTAGAAAAATAACAGAATATTTAGAAGTTGGAGCTGTATATATTAATGATATGCCAAGGCATGGAATTGGATATTATCCTTATGGAGGTAGAAAAGATTCTGGAATTGGTAAAGAAGGATTGGGTTATGGAATTGAATATACTACAACGTATAAATCAATAGTATACAATTATAAGGATAAAGGTGTTTGGAATTATAAATTATAATTTTTTATTATCAATTAAATTCTTCTATGTTAAATTAATTAAAAAATATAATCTAAGGTTAAAAGGTCAACATTATAGCTTTTAAGTACAATTTAGATAAATAATTTATAATGAAAAAGGTAGGTGATGTAGAATTAAGATTGGCAAAAGGACCTGTTCCACATTATAAAGAATTAAAAGAATTAGAAAGAAGTATAGTAAAAGTAATTATTGAAGAATTTGGGACAGAAGAATTAATAAAAAGATATTCAAATCCATTATGGTTTAATTCTTTAGCATGTTTACTTGGATTTGAATGGAATTATTCTGGAATGACTACTGTAACACTAAAAGCATTAAAAGAAATATCTATAGAAGATAATTTACCAATAATTGTTTTGGGAGGAAAAGGAAAAGATTCTAAAATAACTGAAGAAGTAGAAACTAAAGATATAAAAGACAAATTAAAAGATAAGATAAAGGATGTATCAATAACTTCTGCAAAAGTTGATAATTATTTAATTCAAGATGGATATAATTTGTATTTTCATTTTTTAATTTCTGATGAAAAAGGTAATATGACAATTATAAATCAAAAGATGTCAATAAAAGAACAAAAAGTTAGAAGATTTCATTGGATAAATATAAATTATTTTGATGATTCCCAAATTGGTTTTGGATCAAATACAAAAACATTAAATTTATCATCAAAAGAATCTGAAGAATTAAGGAAAAATATTTTAGAAATAATTAATAATGAAAGAATAGAAAAAATAAAAGAATATATAATAAGATTAAAATCATATCAAAATAAAAATAATACTATATTAAAATATATTAATAAAGAAAACAATGATTATATATTTTATCAAGAATTACCTTACTATTTAAGGATACCTGATAAAATATATTGGAAAGCTTTGGAAATTAATAAAACTGTAGAAAATTTCAAAGATTTATTATTTATAAAAGGTTTTGGACCTGGATTGTTAAGAGCACTTGCATATACTGCAAAAATAATATATGGAAGTGAATTATCATGGAAAGATCCAATAATATATACATTTGCACATGGAACAAAGGTTGGGAAACCATATTATGTTAAAAGAGCATTAATGTTAGAAGAAGCAGAACTATTAAAGAATGCAATTGAAGAAGCAAAAGTTAATAATAATTTTAAATTAAGATCTTTGAGAAAATTAAATGAATTAATAGATATATGATAAATTTATAAAATAATGGATATTATATATTATTAAATGGCTGAGGAAATTTTAAGTGAAGAAGACAAAAAAACATTAAAAGAAATGTTTGATAAAAGCTTGAAAAACCCGGTAGAAATAACTGTATACTTAGATGAAAAAAATAATAAGGAAACCAGTGATTTTGCAAAGAAAATTGGAGAACTATTAATGCAAATAAATGATAAGATAAAATTTGAATTCCTAGATGCATATGATCCAAAGGTAGAGGAAGAAATGAAAAGTAAAAATTTGTTAATAGATAAATATGGAAATAGGAGAGGTCCAATATTTGTATTCAAAAAATATCCTGGGATTATATATTATGGATTGCCATCTGGAGAAGAATTTCCAATATTTTTAGAAGATATAACACATGTATCAAATGATCATTTTGATATAGATGGAGCTACAGCAAAAAAATTAGCATCAATAAATGAACCAATAGATATATATGTATTTGTAACTCCAACATGCCCATATTGTCCATATATGACACATCATTCCCATCAATTTGCAATGGCAAAAAATAATATTAGAGGTATAATGATCGAATCATATGAATTTCCAGAATTTGCTGAAAAATTTAAAGTATATGGTGTACCACATATTGCAATAATAAATAAAGATGGAAACGTTTTAACAGAATGGGAGGGGGCTATTGGAGAAATGGAAATATTTGCTAATAAAATAAAAGAAAGTTTAGAAAAGGTTTCTAAATAAATATATTTTTATAAATTTTAACATACATAGTAGATTTTTATGTGGGGTAACTATAAATTAGTTAATATAAAAAATGGGCCAATAACGATGGTAGGTGCAGATATATATATCTTTAATATATCTAGAGCTTCATATCTAAATATTAAAAATCCAGAAAACCCATTTGAAGTAATTAGTAGCATTTATGTTCCTGATAATTCTTACAAAAAAATTATAGATAATTTATCAATATATAACAAAAGAATATATAATTCATATAGATTAAAAGGAATTGTTTTTGACGTTTCTTATGAAGGACCTCAGAATAGTAAATTAGAAAAATATATAAAAAGACAACCAGTAGAAATATTACCAGATAATAACCTAGATGGTAAAGTAAAGATGATAACAAATGAATGGAATTTATATCAATTAGCAAATAATGGAAAAGGTCTTGAAATGACAGTTAAAATATATATTTTCTAAAATTATCAAGGATTACATTTATAAAAATTTTTGAACAAATTTCTTCTATGCCAATAAATTTATCGCTGAGTAATATATCTAATATAGAAAATTTAGATAAAGAATGGGATGTAATTATTGTCGGAGGAGGTCCTGCAGGTTATGCTGCTGCATTATATTGTGGAAGATATAGATTAAAAACATTAGTAATAACAAAAGATATCGGGGGAACATTAAATGAGGCAAACATTATTGATGACTACCCTGGCTTGGAAAACGTTAAAGGATCTGAAATGGGAAATTTATTTAAAAAACATGCAGAAAAATATGGAGTAAAAACATTATTAGAAAGCGTTGTTAGAATTGAAAAATTACCTGATGGAAACTTTAAAGTTCTTACGAATCTAGGTAAAGAATTTATTGCAAAAGTTATTATAATTACAACTGGTTCCCAAAGAAAAAGATTAGGTGTTCCTGGAGAGAATTTAAAGGGTGTATCATATTGTGCGGAATGTGATGCTCCACTTTTTAAGGATAAAATTGTAGGAGTAGTTGGAGGAGGAAATAGTGCATTCCATGATGCACAAGTACTTGCCCAACATGCAAAAGAAGTATATATAATTCATAGAAGAGATGAGTTTAGGGCAGATCCTGTAGAAGTTGAAGAAGCAAAAAAGAATCCAAAAATTAAATTCATACTAAATAAAGTTGTAAAAGAAATAAAAGGAACAGAAAAAGTTGAAGAGGTGATTTTACAGGATACAAAGACTGGAGAAATAAGTTCAATGAAATTAGATGGATTATTTGTAGCAATAGGATTAGCTCCATTATCTGAAATAGTTAAAGATTTAAAGGTAAATATGGATGAAAGCGGACATATAATTGTAGATCAATGTGGAAAAACAAATGTAGTAGGATTACTTGCTGCAGGAGATGTAACAATACAAATATGCAATTTAAGACAGGTTGTTACTTCAGCAGCACAGGGTGCTGTAGCTGCATTTAGCGCTTTCTTATATATTAAAACAAAGAAATGGTAAAAATTGAAGATATATTAAACAAATTAAGAGAAGTAACAGATCCAGAACTTGGATATGATATAATATCTTTAGGAGAAATAGAAGATGTTAAAGAAGAAAATGGGATTTATATTATAAAATTTTTGCCTACTTCTATTTTTTGTCCATTTATATCTGAAATTCTAGAACAAATAGATGAAAAATTAAAAGAATTAAATATATATGAAAATTCAAAAATAGAGATAGATTTTGAAAACAAATGGAGTGTGGATAGAATAAACCCAGAAGTAAGAAAACAATTGGGGATATAATGGAAAATAAGATTAAAAAAGAATTTGAAATGTTTTGTAAAATAAGTGGGGGAGAATATAGAGAAGGGACATATATAGAATGCGTAAGAGATAAATATTATATTAGATTATCTGAAGAAAATGGCTTAACATTTATGGCAGGTTCCAATATAACTTCTGATTTCGAAATATTGAACATAAAAGATTGTAAAATAACTGATTGTGAAAGACTAACAAAAAGTAATGAAATGAATGAATTGGAATATTATATATTTAATATTTATTTAGATAAAGGTCTATTATCAATAAGAAGAAAAATAAAAGAAGATAAAATTATTGTATATTTAAAGACTCCAGAAATTGAATATGAATCTTCAATAGTATTTTAAAATTTTTACAAAAATATTAAATGAAAGGGACCGTGGTCTAGTGGCTATGACGCCACCCTTACAAGGTGGAGGTCCGGGGTTCAAATCCCCGCGGTCCCATTTATTATTTTTATATATTACAAATCATAATTCATTCTTAATCTTCATTATCCATAAAATATTTATATATTAAAGAATATAGAATATATATGAAATCTATTTCTCCAATAATAGCATCTATATTAATTATTGTTATTACAGTTGCAATTTCTTTAATATTATATTCA
>JAWDOO010000011.1:0-14526 GCA_046533775.1 Candidatus Nanopusillus sp. | reverse complement strand
GAATATTAGAATTTAAGCCATTTGATCCTTCTACTAGAAGAACAGAAGCAAAAGTATTATATAAAGATAAAGTATTTTATGTATCAAAAGGTGCAGTAAATATTATATTTAATGATTTATGCAAAATAAATATACCAGAAGAAGTATCAAAAATAGTTGAAGATTTTGCATCAAGAGGTTATAGAACTTTAGCAGTTGCAATAAATAATAATAATAGATGGGAACCTGTTGGTCTTGTTGCATTATATGATGTTCCAAGAAAAGATACTCCAGAATTAATTAAAAAGTTAAAAGATTTAGGAATAAAAGTAAAAATGTTAACTGGAGATTCATTACCAATTGCAAAAGAAATTGGAAAAGAAATTGGATTAGATTATAATAAAGCAGTATCTGGAAATGAATTAAGAGAATTATTAAAAAGTGATCCGGATAAAGCAAGGAAATTAATTAATGAATCTGAAATATTTGCAGAAATATATCCTGAGGATAAATATTATATTGTAAAAAATTTACAAGATAAAAAAGAAATTGTTGGAATGACTGGAGATGGTGTAAATGATTCTCCATCATTAAAACAAGCAGAAGTTGGTATAGCAGTATATAATGCAACAGATGTTGCAAAGTCTGCAGCTTCTGTTGTATTAACAGTAGAAGGTTTAAGAGGCATTGTAGATTTAGTTACAATTGGGAGATCTGTATATCAGAGAGTTGTTACATGGATATTAACAAAAATAAATAAAACAATAGAAATTGCAGTATTTGTTTTATCAGTGTTTTTATTTACAACTATTTTTTACCATAATCCATTGTATATTTTATCATCTACAGATGTATTATTATTTTTCTTTATTATAGATTTTCAAACAATAGCATTATCTGTAGATAATGAAAGAGGATCTCAATATCCTGAAAAATGGAATATATTAAAATTAGTAAAATATGCAGGTACAATGGGTATATTTACATTTTCTGAAATGGCTTTATTATTATATATAGCATTAAATATATTTAAGATAGATAATGTTCATCTTTTACATTCTTTATTCTTTATAGCAATAACATATTTTGGTTTATTAATGCCATATGTATTTAGAGAAAAAGACAGATTTTATAAATCAAAGCCTAGTAAATCTTTCTTAACATCTACAATTGCAGGATTGATAATTGCAAGTTTAATCTCATTATTTGGATTTGGAATAATTGTTCCAATAAATCTTTACTATTATTTATTTGTAGTATTGTATAGTTTATTCTTTATATTTTTAGTAAATGATAATATAAAGATATTATTAAAAAGATTTGGAATTGGAAGAGCCTAATATTTTTCGTAACCTTTTACGATCGGATTTTCTATTGTATATTTTGTTAAAATATTTGCTGCTTCACTTTCTATTTTTTTCTTAACCATTGGGAATGGTATAACTTCTTTTATACTTTTTATTCCTAATAATAGCATTATTACTCTATCTATACCTATTCCAATTCCTCCTGTTGGTGGCATTCCATACATTAATGCTTCTACAAAGTCTTGGTCATATAAATGAGCTTCTTCAAATCCCAATTCTCTCATTTTTGCTTGTTCCAATAATAATTTATTTTGTAATATTGGATCATTTAATTCAGAATATATATTTGTAACTTCTACTCCTAAAATATATCCTTCTGCTCTTTCAACTAATGAAGGATCTTTTCTACTTAATTTACATAAAGGTGTACTCTCTTTTGGATGTTCTATAATATATGTTGGTTCAATCAATTTATCTTCAACCAATTCTTCAAATAATGTAGTAATTGCCAGACCCCTATTATATTCTTTTAATTCTAATTGAATATTATTTTGTTTCATTATTTCTATTATTTCTTCATCTGATAATTTTGTTACATCTATATTTGCATATTCCTTTAATGCATCATACATTGTTAACCTTTTCCATGGAGGTTTTAATGATATCTTTTTACCATTATATTCAATATAATCTTTTCCAATAACATCTTTTGCAATTCCATATATTAAATTTTCTACTAATTCCATCATTTTATCTCTATTTGCATATGCTTCATATGCTTCTAACATTGTAAATTCCGGATTATGAGTTACATCTATTGATTCATTTCTAAAATCTGGCCCAATTTCAAATACTTTATTAAATCCACCAACAAGATATCTTTTTAAATATAGTTCTGTAGCAATTCTTAAATACCAATTTTCTTTTAAATCATTTACATATGTAATAAAAGGTTTTGCATTTGCTCCCCCATATATTGGTTGTAATACTGGAGTTTGTACCTCTATATATCCTAAATTTTCAAAATATTTTCTTATATAACTTATTGTTTTAAATCTTATTTCAAAATATCTTCTTACTTCATCATTCATTAATAAATCTAAATATCTTTTTCTATATCTCTCTTCTACATCGGTAAATCCATACCATTGATCTGGTAAAGATATTAATGCTTTTGTTAATATAATCCAATCCTCAGCAAATACAGATAATTCTCCAGCTTTTGTTCTTCCTACTTTACCATATACACCAATTATATCTCCTCTTTGAATAAATCCATATGCATCTTCAAAATTTTTTGTTATATCTTTTTTAATAACAACCTGTATTCTATAACCTTCCTCTTTTATATCATAAAATACAATTCCACCATGTTTTCTAATTGAATAAACTCTTCCGGCAATTTTAACATACTTATCCATAAATTTATTAGGATCATTTACTATTTCCTTTACATCATTCGTTTTATCAAATTCATACGGATATGGATTATATCCTTTTTCTTTCATTTTTTCTAATACTTTTAATCTATCTACAATATCTATCTCTAAACCAGTTTTGGATAGATCTTTATTCTCCATAGCATAATTAATTGTAGAATTTAATTTATAGATATTAATAGAAAAATCTTTATTATTATATCTTCCCATCTAGGTTCATATATAGTTTAATTCAAAAAAGTTTTAAATATTATTAATTTAAATAATTAAGAGCATAATTTTTTATTTCATTTATAATATCTTTATTCTTCATATGCCTAAGTTTTTCTATTTCCTTCTTTATATCTATTGAAAAGTTATTTTCATATAAAGTAATATTTGCATAACATATTTCTATATCATAAGGATTATATCTTTTTTTATTCTTGACATATTCTACACATTTTTTTACATTTTTTCTTATAACTTCTTTAGTTTTTTCATGCTTATATAGATCATTTGCATCTAGGAAGTTATTCATATCTAGATATATTAAATATTCTAAATCAGAGGCTTTTATATCACTTTTACCAATAATTATATGTGCTATTTCATGAGCTAAAACATTATCTACAGTAATTTTTGATATAATTTCTTCTATATTTTTCTTATTTTTGTCTGTATATATTGGATAATCTACTATACTATATTCTAAAAGTTTAATTGCAGTAATAGTGCCTTCTTTTATTTCTATATTGTTAGAATAAAATTCATTCAATGATTTATTTATTATTTTTCTAAATATTTCTTTTGTATGTAAATAGATCTAAAAGGATAGAGACTGTGGCAATATATTGTTTAGTCTTCTATATTCTATAACCTAACTCTGTAGCGTATGTTATAAAATATATGGGTGTATATATTATATCATAATTATAAATTGTTGTCCAGATTAATAGAACTCCTGAAAGAAAATATAATATTAAGTCTTCTGGTATTTGTATTTTTCTATAATTATTTTGATTTTTTATATATATTTCTTTCTTTTAAATAATTATTAATTTTTTCATATTCTTTTTCTATTAAAAGATTATCTAAAAATGTAAGTGTCATTATATAATAGTAAATATAATCTTTATAAACATTATATCTTAAAATTATGAAATAATTTTTCAAAAATATATTTATTTTAAAAAAGTCATAAAGGTATTTTAATTTATGATAGAGAATTATATTAATGTATTTATTACTATGTTTATTATATTGGGAACTATTCCAAACATATTTGTTTTTGAATCTATTTTCGATTCTCTAAGATTAGATTTAGATAAAAAAAGATATGTAATCAATAGAGCATTTTTAATTGCATATATATTATGGTTAATAATATTTTTATTTGGTAATTGGTTTTTAATAATTTTAGGAATAAATTTAATAGATTTTAGAATAGCTGGAGGAATATTCTTATTTTATATTGCATTTGAAATATTGGTAAAAGATATACCATCTCATGTAAATATAAAAGATAATAACGAATCTTTAGAAGATATTATTGCAACTCCATTGGCAATCCCATTAATTACAGGTCCAGGTGTTATTACAACAACATTAATATATACATCTGAAAATCTTAATTTAATATATCTATTTTTATCAATGTCTTTAGCATTCTTAATTTCTTATGTAATAATTTATAATAGTACTTTAATATTAGAAAAAGCTGGAAAAAAGAATTTAATTATTTTAAATAAATTGGGAGGTTTAATATTATTAGCAATATCAATAGATATAATTATATCTGCGATAAAAATGTTGTAAAAATATTTTTAAATAATATGGGCTATTTATAAGTTTCATAAATTATTTTTAAAGTATAATCATTATATATTGTAGTTACTATAATAGGATAACTATAATTAAAAATTTTATATAGAATACAAACACATTTTTCATATATGTTTTCTATATAAAGAAATTTATGATAATAATTCATAGAAAAACTGGTAAGAAATTTTATATAGAAGATAAAAATAAAGATTTTAATACAAATTTTGGGATAATAAAAAAAGAAGATTTAAATAAAGAACCTGGTAGTATAATTAAATCGCATTTAAATGAGGAATTTTTAATATTAGAAGATAATTTTAATGATATAGTTAGATATTTAAAAAGGGGACCACAATCAATTCATGAAAAAGATATAGGATTATTATATTCTTTAGTAAATATTTATCCAGGAATGAGAATTGTAGAAGGAGGAACTGGTTCTGGGATATTAACATCATATTTGGCAAATTCTGTAAGACCAAATGGAAAAATATATTCATATGAAATTAGGGAGGATTTTTATAATATTTCAAAGAAAAATTTAGAAAAATTAAAATTATTGGATTATGTTGAATTAAAATTAAAAAATATTAATGAAGGAATTGATGAAAAAAATATAGATTTAATAATATTGGATATACCAGATCCATGGAATACATTAGATCATGCATATAATTCATTAAAATTTGGTGGATATTTAGTATCTTTCTTACCAAACATAACTTCAGTATTAAAGTTATTAGATTCAAATAATAAATTCTTATTTATTGGAGTATATGAAAATTTTTATAGAAAATGGATATATGAAAAGGGAAAAATTCTTAGACCAAGAAATTTGGAATTGGTTCATACAGAATTTCTAGTATTATTTAGAAAGATATAAATAATTTTTTAATTATTAATTTGGAAATTTTATATTAAAAGCATGATATTTTTGGTAAAATATTTTTAACCAAAAAATTTAACTTTCAAAATATTATAATATATATTATGGTGAAACATCCAAAGAAGTTGCATTTTGGTCCTGCAGGAGTTCCCCTATCTTCTAAAAAAAGAGATACATTAAATGGGATTATATATACATATGAAGAATTAAATTTAGATGGATTTGAAATAGAATTTACATATGGTGTAAAATTAAAAGAGGATGTTGCAAATAATATAAATGAATATATAAAAGATAAAGAATTTATATTAACATGTCATGCACCATATTATATTAATTTAAATTCTACAGAGGAATCAAAAATAAATAAATCAATAGATATGTTATATAATGCTGCAAGATTATTATATTTATCTGGAGGATATTCTGTTGTTTTTCATCCAGGTTGGTATTTAAATAATTCAAAAGAGGAAACATATAATATAGTAAAAGAAAATCTAAAGAAACTAATGGATAAATTAAAGGATGAAAGTATTGATATTTATATAAGACCAGAAACAATGGAATTACCAAAAAAATTTGGTGATATAGATGAAATAATAAAATTATCTCAAGATATAGAAAATGTTTTACCTGCAATAGATTTTGCTCATTTAAGATATAGAAATAATAGAAATGATATAGATTATTTTAGGGAAATATTAGATAAAATGGAAAATGAGCTTGGAAGAGAAGCTTTAGATAATATGCACATTCATATGTCTGGTATAACCTTAGATAAAAAAGGTACGCATTTAAATTTAGAAGAATCAGATATACCTTGGAAAGATATATTAAGATTATTAAAAGAATATAAAGTTAAAGGTGTTGTAATTTCAGAATCTCCAAATATTGAGCAAGATGCAATTAGAATGAGAGATTATTATAAAAAATTAAAGTAGATTTTTTGCTAAATTAATAAATGCTGGTCTTGTTATTAGATATCCTATCCAAACTGTAATTATTACCATAACTGCAAATCCTTTATATAATGATAAACCAGCTACAAATGCTGGTAATACTGACAATGTTTCTAATATAATTGCTAATAGTATAATAAACATAGCCTTTTTGATTGCTTTATCCAATCTTTCAACATTATCTGTCTTTACTTCATTATTTCCTTCTTTTTTTGCTCTTAATATTTCTTCAGCAGCAACTAATTGATCATCTATACCTGTAGCAGTTCCAAATATTATACCAATAAATGCTGGAATATCATATGTTTGATGAATTGCAATACCTATTGCAAATGCAATTAAAAATTCTGATACTAATGTTAATGTAACCAATGCAGGTATTTTTATGTTTCTATATACTGTATATAGTATTGCAAATATTCCAATAAATATTAATAATAGTACTAGTTCAAAAGATTTTAATATATAATATCCAAATATTGGTGGAATTATAGATTCCTGAACAATATTAAATTTTGAAGGTAATTGTCCATTTTCTAATATTATATATAAATTATATGCTTGTTGATATGCATTATATTGTGCTTGTGCAATAGAATTTCCAGTTCCGGATACTTGAATACTTACTTGTTGCGTATTTGAACCTTTTAGATTTGCAGCAATTAATAATGTTGATACATTTTGATTATCTAGATAGAATACTATTGGTTCACTTAAATATGCACCTCCATTTTGTAATACTACAGATAAATTTTGTGTAGCTTGTGCAAAATTATTAGCAGCTTGTGGTGATAATAATAATGTAAAATAATATGTACATACATATTGATTACCTACTGGAGAACATCCTAATAAACCAGAATATTGTCCTCCAAACAAAGGTTTTATTTCTGAACCGTTAAATACTGTTATATTATCAATTTTTGCATAAAATTCTCCTTGACTAATTATATATGGAATTAAATTTCCTTCAGAATATGGCAATTCAACAATTATATATCCTTCAGATGTTGGATATATATCTATTGATTTAACACCAAAAGAATTTAATCTATTTTCAATTACTTTTGCTGCAATTGATAATTCTTGAGGAGTTAGCGGTTTTGAAGAATTTAATATTAATAAATAACCCCCAGCAATATCTATTCCATAAGATATTAAAGAGGTTTGTGTAATGTTTGTTTCATTTATTAATAATTGATATTGGTATGGTTCTAAAACAATATTTCCATTACTTGTACTTATTTGTAAAAATGGAGAGTTAATATTATTATATATACATGTATAATAAGAATTTATTGAATTTACTTGGCAACCATTTATTGAATATATATATGTACCGTTTGGTAAAATAGTACTAGAAGTAACTTCTATCTTATTATTAGTTAATGCATATACATCAAATACTAAAGCTGCAATAAAAATTATAATAAATATTAAAATTCTCAAATTTTTTATTAATGATTTAATATCCATATTGATGTTTTATGTAAAATATTTTTATGGTTTTCCTCTTGAATATCCTTTTGTTATTCCCATTGCAATTAGATGTGCAACTCTAATTGGTTCTGGGATTCTAGAATGTACAGATGTTAATTTAATTATATTTATTACATCATTATATTCTAATCCATAATATTGAAAATATAATGTTCCATATTCAGTTTTATAGCCTTTTGGTTCAGGATATTTTTTTACTATTTCCAATCTTTTTTCATAATCTCTTGTATGTTTAATTGCCTCTATAAATTTATCTATATTTGGTTTTTTCCTTACAAAAGATATTATAGGTATATTTAATTCATTATATAAATATTCAAAATCTATTAAATTAAATCCACCAAAAGATATTCCATTTGTTGCTATTATTCTTAATTGATCATAATGTTTTGTTCTTTTTATCATTTCAATTATTCTATCATTTATATCAAATCCATCTATTTCAATTTTATTTGATAATATTCCATCTATTTGTGAAGATCCTCTCATTATAACTCCGACAATTATTGTATATTTATCTTTATTTCTATCAAAATATCCATCATCAATTCCCAATATTCTTATTTCTCTTTTGATATCCATTTATTAAAATATTTTTCCCAATCTAATTTAAAAAATATTATACCTAATAAAATAAACGCTATTGAAGATATTATAGATAATTGTAATAAAGGTATTTTTGATATATAACTTATCTTATTTAGAATAAATATTTCAGCATATAATTCTAAAAAAGATTTTAATACTTTTCCTAAAACAGATATTAGATAATATTTTAACATATTTATTTTTTCAATTCCGAATGATAAAAATAATAGATCATCTAATGGAAGAAGTGGTAATATAGTTAAAAAGAAAAAAGTTACATAAAAGTTTTTACTATTAGATATTCTTTTTATAAATAATAAATTTTTATTATTCTTTAAGGGTTTTGATAAAAGAATACCTATAATATATATTATAATTCTTCCAGTAGATGCTCCTATGCCTAAAATAATTGATACTAAAATTATATTATAAATATTTATCCCAATAATAGATAATATAGGTATTGATAATAAAACAAACGGAGCTCCAAATAAAGGAAGAGAATTTAATATAAATGATTCAAAAAATATATATAATATATAATATATATTCATTCTTCAAATTCTAAAATATCTCCGACAGTTATATAATTTTTATTATCTTTTTTATTTATTTTTTCAGTTAATACCTCCTTTTTAGTTATTTTTATTCCCAATGTTTTTTCAATCTTTTTGGCTAAATTTATATCAGGTATAATCTTTTTATTTTCTATTGATTTATATAAACTTTCTTTTATTCCTAATAATTTTCCCATATCTTCTTGCTTTAATTTATGATCTTCTCTATATTTTATTAATATTTTATTATAATTTTCATCCACAACTTCTCCTAAAATTTCTTTTATTTCTAATTTATTTTCTTTTATTATATTTCCATTTTCATCTACAGGTTTTCCATATTTTAAACAATCCGCACATACATTTAATATTGTACCTTCTATATATACTTTATATAATTTATCTGTACTTTTTCCACATAATTCGCAAGTTTTCATTTTATTATTTTTATTATTTCATCTTTATATTCTAATGCTATTATAACACCAATCATTATTCCAAAAGATATTGCTGCAGATAAT
This sequence comes from Candidatus Nanopusillus sp., assembly GCA_046533775.1. GTDB lineage: Archaea > Nanobdellota > Nanobdellia > Nanobdellales > Nanobdellaceae > Nanobdella. The sequence goes on along the minus strand of JAWDOO010000011.1, from coordinate 4,984 downwards.
AATAAATAATATAAGGCTTGAACCAATACTGTTGAATTTAATCCTAAATATGACAATGCAATAATTAAGAATAAATATAATATAGTTCCTTTTACAATTTTTGCAACATTATTCTTTATATTAAATAAGTATGTAATAATATCTCCAATAGCTATACCAACAAGCAATATTATTATTGCTGTATAGAATAGATTTAATATATAAAATAAGTAAGAATAATAAGGAAAATTTACAACAATCCCCAATATTAAGAAATATAATATTATATAATATTTTACTAAACCTAAAATTAAATTGGATATATTTATTCCATAAAATAATTCAGGATTTTTCTTTTGGATTTGATTTAAATTTGTATAATTGAATATAATTTTTAATATAAATATACTAACTTTTGCTATTATATATCCAATTGTAACAAATATTATAAAAATTACAAAGTATGTTGTATAATTTTGTATATTTGATATATATTCCAAAATAGGTTCTCCTATTAATTGGTAAATCTTTAATAATAGTTGACTTATGAAATCCATTAGATTTAATTTAAAAAAACTTTTATAAAAGATAAATAATCATAAATTTTAGGGCCCGTGGCTCAGGGGCTAGAGCGTCCGGCTGATAACCGGGAGGTCGGGGGTTCGAGTCCCCCCGGGCCCATATTAATAATTTTTATATTTCTTCTTTTCTTTGTTTTTCATATAATTCTTTAATTTCTTGTATTGTGTTTACATCTTTTTCACTTTTATCCCATCTTATTCTATTAACTCTAGCAAATCTTAATGCAAAACCAGATTTATACTTTGGACTTTTTTGTATTTCATCATATATAACTTCTACAACAATCTTTGGTTTAAACCATACAATTCTTCCCTCTTCTTTTATTTTATATTTTAATAATTCTTTTGTTAATTGAACATATTCATTATCAGACAATCCTTTGAATGTTTTTGTTACCATTAAATATTCTCCAGTATCTTTATCTAATGCAGCTAAATATAAATCTGAAATAAAATTTTTTCTTCTCCCATGTCCCCATTCTCCTCCAATTATTACTAAATCTAATGGTTCTAAATGTCCTTTTACTTTTAACCATGATTTATCTCTTTTTCCAGGAATATATTTTGAATCTAATTTCTTTGCTACAAGACCTTCATTTTTCATATTAATAGATTCTTCAAAGAATTTTTTTGCCTCATCTTCTTTACTTGTAATTATCATTGGAGTTAAATCAATATTTCCTCTAATTTCTTCTAATATTTTTCTCCTATTTATATATTCTTCATTTATTAATAATTTTCCATCTAAATAAATTATATCAAATAAAAATAATTTAACAGGTATTTCTTTTATATATTTTGAAATTTCATATTCTCTCTTTATTCTTTTTGAAATTTCTTGAAAAGGTAATGGTAAATTTTTATTATAATCCCATGCAACAATTTCTCCTTCAATAACTATTTCATTATTTTTTATATTATTTAATATTAATTCTACAACATCTGGAAAAGATTTTGTTACATCTTTTAACCTTCTAGTAAATATCTTTACTTCATTTTCCCTTTTATGTATTTGTGCCCTTATTCCATCAAATTTAAATTCAAATGCTGCAGGAGAAAAATTATTAAATACATCCTGAAAATTATTTGCCTTTTCTGCAAGCATTGGTTTAAATGGATGAAATAATCTAATATTAACATTTTCAATATTTTTTGGATTATTAAATAAATATTCTGCTAAAACTCCAATATCTCCAATTATTGCATGAGAAATTTTAATTTTTTCATCATCAATACCATATATATAAGATAAACAATCCTCAATTGTTCCTTCTAATACACCATATCTCATATCTCCCTGTAAAATTCTTGTTAATAATTTTGCCTCCAAAGGTGATAAATTTTTATATATTCCTTCTAAATATAATATTCTTTTTTCTCTAGATCCTTCTCCTTCCAGATTTTCAATTTTCTTTAATTCATTATATATATCAATTATTGTATATTTTTTTGCAAACCACTTATTTAATTTTATATTTCCCTTTTCATAAATAATTTTAACAGCTTCTCCTAAATCACCGGACTTTTTATATAATAAACTTAATTCCTTAATATTTACTCCCAAATTTTTTAGTACTCTTATAATTGTACTTATAGATACATTTAATTTTCTTTCAATCCATTCTTCTTCAGTATTTCCTAAAATTAACCAAATGGTTATTTTTAATTCATTTTTATCTAAGGACTTTATAAATCTAGATAAAACATCAATTTTCAAAGATTTTTCATTAATCTTTTCAACCTTTTCCAATATTTCTGCTAATTCGGAGAAATATTTCATTATATTTAATATAAAAATGTTTAATCTTATATATCAAATATGAATATTGATGATTTAAAAAATATTTTTGAAAAAGAGTTTAAAGATTATATAGTTGGAATTAAATTAATTAATAATAAAAATGCTGAATTTGATAATTTTGAATTTTATAATAAAGAATTAAATGAATATTTAAATTCTAGAAACTTTAAATTATATAAACACCAGGTTGAAGGATTAAATTTATTATATAAAAATAAAAATCTAATTGTAACAACTCCAACAGCTTCTGGAAAATCTCATATATTTAGATTATATATTATTGATAACATATTAAAGTATCCAAATAAGACCTTTTTATTAATTTACCCATTGAGAGCATTATTATATGATCAATATGAAAAATTTGAAGAATTAATAAAAGATTTTGAAAATTATATAAATAAAAAATTAAATATTAAGATGAAATTTATTTTAGGAGATTTAACATATAGTGAAAAAGAAAAAATAATAAGGGAAAGACCAAACTTAATTTTAACCACAATCGATAATTTGCATTTATATATATTAAAAAATCATGATAAATTATTTTATTTCTTTAGAAATTTAGATTTAATTGTTGTAGATGAATTGCATTCATATAGAGGGGTATTTGGAACAAATGCTGCATATACATTTAGAAGATTAATAAGATTATTAAAATATTTCTATAAAAATAATAATTTTAAAATATTAACATTATCCGCAACATTAAGGAATCCTATAGAATTCGCAAAAAATATGTTTGACCTAGATTTTGAGTTAATTGATAAAGATTATAGTAATAGATATAAAAAATATATAATTTGTTTGGATCCAAAAAGTTCAAGTTCGAGATTATTATTAAAAAGGTCAATAAGAATTTTGTTAGAAAATAATATAAAGTCTCTAATATTTATTGAATCAAAGAAAGGTGTTGAATTATTAAGGTTAGAATCTCAAGATTTAGATAAATATAATAAAATTTATACATATAAGGCAAGTTATTTAAGGGAAAAAAGGAAAGAAATTGAGCAAAAATTTAAATCAGGAGAATATTTAATATTATTAACTACATCAGCATTAGAACTTGGAATAGATATTGGAGAAATAAGATCTGTAGTAAATTATGGAATACCTAGAGAGGGAATTTCTTCAATAATTCAAAGATTTGGAAGATCTGGAAGAATTTCTGATTCGATAGATATAATGATATTTAAAAAGGACGCATTGGACTTTTATTATTCAACAAATATAAATGAATTTTTAGATAGAATTGAGAAAAATAAGTTAGATAATATCCCATTAAATTTAGATAATGAAAAAGTTATTAAGAAACATTTAAAATATTTAATAAATGAATTTGGGAGAATTGATAAAAGTATATTAAATGATTTAGAGAAAAAGTATTTGGAAGAATTAGAAAAGGAAAATATCGTATCAAAAATAAAGGATCCATTATTTGGAAAGGAATATTATAAATTAAATACTCAAGTAATATATTCTGGATTAAGAAATATTTCAGATAAGGTATATTATGTTGTAGATTTAACAAAGGAGGAAGAAGATATGATAAAAAGAATAAAGAAAAAGGAAGGATTAATAAGGATAATAAATATGTTAAAAGGTAAAGGAAAAATTTTGGAAGAAATGGATGAGCATGCATTTTATGATTATCTATTACCTGGAATGGTATATTATTCTTCTGGAAGGGCAATTAGAATAACAGATTATTATAATATAGATAATGTTACATTTGTATTCTTTAGACCAGAATTTTCAAATATAGAGACAAGTCCAATATATTATGAAGATGTAAAGATAATTAATACAATAGATAAAAAAGTAATAAATGATTGGGAAATATATTTGGGAGAAATAAAAGTAAAAAAGGAATTTGTAGGATATATTGAAAAATATAAAATGGGAGAAAATTATATACAAAATATAAATTATTATGAGAAAAGTATAAATTATGAATTTAATACAAAAGCAATATGGATTTTAATACCTGAAAGATATCAGAAGGAATTGGAAAGTATTTATTATAATTTCTTTTTAGATAAATTAAAAAAATATATTGAAAAGAAAAAATATAATATAAATGTTGATGAAATATTGAACTTTTCTTCTACTATAAGTAAAGATTTCTTTTACGAAAAATATAGAGGATTAGCAAGTAAAAAAATAAAAGAGATAATTGGAGAATTTCTAGAAAGAAATTATGGAATAAAGGATAATATATTAGTATTTTTAGTTAAGAAAATTGTTGATTATGAATCTTCATTTAGATCTGGATTACATGCAATAGAACATAATATAATAAAAATATCTCCAATTGTAACATTTATAGATTCACAAGAACTGGGTGGATATTCTTATCCAATTCATCCACAAACAAATAAACCAACAATATTTATATATGAGGGATATGAATCTGGTGTCGGTTTAGCAGAAATATTATATAATAATATAGAAAAATTGATTAAAAAATCTATAATATCTTTAAATAAGTGTAAATGTCTAGATGGATGTCCAAGATGTATATACTCTCCAAAATGCGGTAATTATAATGAATATTTAGATAAGTATTCTGGTAGATTCATATATAAAATATTTTTAAATACCAAAATATCTAATTGATTTT
>JAWDOO010000010.1:0-15043 GCA_046533775.1 Candidatus Nanopusillus sp. | reverse complement strand
GAAAGATATAGAGAAATTGGATTATTAAAAGCTTTAGGAATGAAAAATATAGAAGTATTAATTTTATTTTTATTAGAATCTGGATTTATTGGATTAATAGGAGGAATTTTAGGAATAACGCTTGGATTCTTTACATCATATATAGCTTCTTCAGTATTAAAATTCTATGGATTTGTTGGATTACAACCATATATTACTGTACAATTAATAGTCTTTTCTTTAGTATTCCCATTCTTTATAGGTATTTTATCTGGAACATTACCTGCAATAAAAGCTTCTAGAATTGATCCAATGGTTGCATTAAGATATGAATAATTATTGTAAATATTTTTTAATTTCCACCTTTTTATATCTATCATCTATAAAAAATATTTTAACATAATCATTTGGAAATCTTATTGACCTTCCAATTACTTGTTTAATATTTATATCTTTTAATACTTCTGCCAGTTCATTATAATCCAAATTATTATCCTTAATTATTTTATATATTAATATTGATGCATTTGGTGGTGGTGGATATGGTTTTCCAACAATTACAATTACCTTTAATAATGAATGATTATCCTTTACTAATTGAATTCCTTCTATAAATCTTGATCTTGCATACGTAAATATTATATCTTTATTAGTTTTTAATATTCTATTTAATGGTTTTTCTCCATCATCTAAAAATATTCTATCCTTTATATCTAATTTCTCATATATATTTATCATAAAAGAATATGAAGGAAACATATATAATTGATATTTTTCTAAATTATTTGCAATAAATTTTATATCACCTATTAAATTTTCTATATTCTTTTTATCATTTCTTTTTGAATATCTTGAAGAAAAATTATATAATACTTCATAATCCTTTTTCCCATATTTTATATCAACCTTAATATATTCTACATCCTTTATTTTATATAATTTTTGGAAACTTTCTTTTGTAAAATTACTTCCAGACATTAATATTACTGATTTATAATTATCAAATACTTTAATTATTTTTTCAAATTTTGTTATATATCCTTCTAATTTAAATAAATTTAATATCCAAAAAATATCTTCAGAATTTATATAATAATATAATTTTAATATTTTATTTATATTCCATCTTTTCTTTGGTAATTTAATATTATTTTTTGAAACATATCTTTTATATGTTTCCCAATAAAATGATAAATTATCCAATAATTTTTCATTATAATCAAATATTTCCTTTAATTTTTCTCTATCTATATATATTTCTTTTGAAGATTTTTCTATTCTTTCTTTTATTAAATATATATCTCTTGTATTAAATTTTTTTGCAATTACATTTTCTATAAATGATAATAATTCATCTGAGAATTTCATTAAATTATATCTTGTTAATTCAAAATCTTGTTCAGGTATATTTAAAGCATTTTTTATAATTTCAAATTCTTTTATTAAATCCTGAAATAATAAATTTTCTTCATTTCTTTTTCCAATACCTTTTTCTATATATTTTCTAAATGATATTGACATAGGATTTATAATTGATGTTAATAAATTATGTGATTCATCCATTATTAAAAAGTCAGGTTCTCCTTCTAATGATAATACTTCATTTAAATATTGATTAAAAACATATGGATATGTTGAAATATAAATATTTGAATCAATCTTTCTAAAAGAATGATATATACATTTTACATCTTTCTTTTTTAAATATTTTTTATATTCTATTTTTGTCAATTTAATAAAATTATAATTATATTTCTTTAACCTTTTATATAATTCTTCTACATCATATAATGATTTTTTATATATACAATCTGCACATATTATTTCTTCTCCAGATAAATTTGATTTAAAAAATATTGGACATGTTTTCTTTTTATTTGGATATAACCTTAATATTGTATTTATTTTAAATGAATCTTCCAAATATCTTTTTATTTCTTCAGTTGTTCTTACAGCAATATGGGTTATAAAATCTTGTTTTGCTAAATAATCAGAAATTACCAATGAAATAATTGTTTTACCTGAACCTGTAGGAGAATCCAATAAAATAAATTTTCTATTTTCATTAATATAGTTTAATATTTTTTCTATAACATCAATTTGAAATGGTCTATTATTTAATATTGGATAATATTTTTCTATCATTATAAATTAAAGAATGTTTTAAATTTGAAAAATTTAAAAAATAAATAATGAAAATATTGATAATTAAAGGGGCGGTAGCTCAGACCGGGAGAGCGTCCGGCTGAAGACCGGAAGGTCGTGGGTTCAAATCCCACCCGCCCCAGGTTTTGATATTATAAAAGTAATTATCGAGATAATTGTTATAAGGGAAATAATTAAATTTACTAGAGAAAATTTCTAACATACTTTAAATAATAAATTATTTTTTAATATTGAAAATTTAACTAATATAAATTGAAGGCATTACACCATTTGGAGGATATGCTCTAGCAATTACCCATTCTACATATTGATATGAGCCACCTCCACTACCGGTACCTGCGGATATTTCTAATGTTGGATATCGATAAGGATTATAATTTAAATTAGAATATGTATATCCATTATAGTTTATATTATATGTATCTAATAATGTTAATGGAACCCATGCTTGATTAGAATTATAAATATAATATCCTGTTTGTGCATATGTGGAATTAACTATTAAATATGAATAAACAGTCCCTCCCGAGTTAGGAAAGTATGTAGAATTTAAAAGTTGATTTGTTACTGCAGAGGCTAAGATGTCTCTTTGTCTATTAATCCAATAATCAAATTGCGAAAATGTAGATGAACTCGATGCTGGTACATTAACATAATTCCCGCCCCAAACATGATTAGCCATTATTTGATTGCTTGTATTTCCAAATAAGGATATGGCATTTGAATCATCATTTGGAGATCCTCCCCCATAATACCAGGCTTCTTCAACAATTAAAGGTATTTTTGGAATATTCCAATTATTTGGAGGTAAAATATATGTACCTTCCCAAAGTATGTTATTCATCATTTCAATACCATATGGAGTTGCTGTTGGAGAAAATGATTCTGCATAAATATATCCACTCCATCCATCAAATGTATTACTAAAGTATCCATATGCTACAAATACATCTTGTCCATTATCATATTGCATAGTTCCTAAAACTTGTTCATTAGTTCCTACATATGGATAATATTGTTGATAATAATTAGAATTATTAAGTCCTATATACATATAAATAGTTACACTTGAACTAGCATTAATTCCTTGAGGTAATTTTACCCACCAAACATCACAATATGTATTTCCATAATTTAATTGTCCTTCATACCACGAATAAAGTAATTGTCCATTATCTGGATTAAAGAATAATACATTTTGTCCGTTTGAATTTATTTGATTAAATAATGATTGATTATTTACATATGCAAAATTATTACCAATATTTATACTTCCATTACATATTGCTATATCTTGTTGGAATAGTTGTGGAGTAGATATAGATTGAGTATTATATATTATTATTGGATAATTACTAAGATAGTATATTATATTAAAATTATTATCACTTGGTATATTATAATTATAACTTATTCCATTATATACAAAATTAGTAGTTGTTACATGATCTGTATAACTATAATAACATAAAGAATTTATTATATAACATAAACTATTACTTCCAGAAGGTATTATATTTCCATTATTACATATAATATAATAACCATTTACAGATATAGTATTACCATTATTATCTGTAAACATTATTTGAGAATTATTTATATTTATTGGTATATTTCCATTATTATATATATTAAAATATAATGTATTATTTGAACAATATACATTATTTATTGTAAAAGATGTTACTTGAGATTGTTGTTGGATTTGTTGGGATGAGGATTGGGTTATAGAACCAAACATACCTGAAGTAAATGCATAAAATATTCCCGCAATCGCTACGGTCATTACGATAATTAATATAGTTGCTATTATTGGAGAAATAGATTTCATACCCATATTTTATCTGTTTTTTTTTTTTTTGGATTTATAAATTTTTTGTGTTAAATAATGTTTTTTAAAGTAAATATATATAAAACAAGTTATAATATTGTACTATAATTATTTTATTATATCAGAATATTAACTAAAATTAAAATATAAAAGTGCTTTTTTAGTGCGGCGGAGGGGATTTGAACCCCTGGCGGGACTAACCCATCGGGTTTCTTACCAATTGGGGTCTTAAGCCCGACCCCTTTGACCGCTCGGGCACCGCCGCGTATTTTATTTTTATTACACTTTATTTTTTAAATCTTTTTTATCATAAAAATAAAATGGTAAATATATACAAAAAAGGAGGATTATCTGTTTACCAAGGTAGAGATTTAAGAAAAGAAAATGGTAAAATAAAATCTCCTAATAGTAAAAAAAGAAAAGCAAATTATGGAAGATATCCAATTCTAACAAAAATATCAAAAGGTAATGAAGAAATAAGATATATATTTAGAACAAAAGGTGGAAATTATAAAGTAAAATTAAAGGGTGCTTTATATGTAAATGTACTTAATCCAGAAACAAAAGAAATTAAAAGAGTAAAAATATTGGGTGTTATTAAAAATCCAAATGATAAAAACTTAGATAGAGAAAAAATAATAACTAAAAACGCTATACTAAATACTGAAATAGGAAAAGTTTTAGTAACATCAAGACCAGGTCAAGATGGAATTATAAATGGAACATTAATAAAAGAATAATTTTTAAATCAATTTATAAAATAAATTTATAAAATCTTTCTTGTATATTTTGTTTATGGACATAGTAAGACCATTAGATATAATAACACAGTCAAAAGGAAAAGAAATAATAGTAGAAATGAAAAATGGTAAACAATATAGAGGTAAATTGGTAGCTTCTGATGTTCATCCAAACATGGTATTAGAAGATGTAACAGAATTGGATACCAATAAAAAATTACCTTGGATATTCTTAAGGGGTGATAATATATCCGTTATAAAACCTGTAGAATAATTAGAATAAGCTATTTTATTTTTTTATTTAACTAATAATAAAAAATTAATTATAAAACTCGTCTTTTAATTAATATAATTAAAATAAAATCTATACTAAATCTTCTTCAGAAACTACTACATAATCACCAATTGCCTTTACTGCCACAAATGGTACTAAAAATCCATCCTTTGTTTTTTCCAATCCCAATCTTTCAGAATTTTCGGTAGGATTCTTTAATATAATATTCAATACTTCACCTGTTTTTTCTTCAAATTGTAGATCTGCAATTTCCCCTAACTTTCTACCTTTGTCTGTAACAACCGGTTTGTTTAATAAGGATGATGCTTCATATCTTTCCATATATATAAAATAGAAAATATCTAAATATAAAGTTTATACATCCCTAATGCCTTCCTCACTTATTTTAAATACTGCCTCCCTTTCAGGTAAATGGGGTGCATCAATTAACCTAGCTATCCTTGTTCTTTCTTTACCCTTTCTTAAGAATATTCTATATGTAATTGCATGAGCTAGAATATGTCCCCCAACCGCTTGTTGATCTAAAGAAAAAAATCCTTCAGGTTTTGCCATAACCTGATTTGTTACATATACTGCTAAATTATAAACTGTAGCTAGTTTCAATAAATCTCTTAAGTGTTGATTTAATTTTTGTTGTCTTTCAGCTAAATTACTTCTTCCAATATATTCTGCCCTAAAATGTGCAGTAATTGAATCTATAACTACTAATCTTATATTTCTTCCTTCATGAATTAAACTTGGTATTTTCTTTACAATATTTATTTGATGATCTGAATTATACGCTCTTATAAATATTATATTCTTTAATACATTATCAGGATCTAATTCCACACCTTTCGCCATTTGTACAATTCTTTCTGGTCTAAATGTTCCTTCAGTATCAATATAAACTGCCTGAGCTGGTTTATCAGGTTCACTTAATCCACCTTTTTCCTTTGGTAATTGAACATTAACTGATAATTGATGACCTAATTGCGTTTTTCCAGAACCAAATTCACCAAAAGCTTCTATCAATGCTTGTGTTTCAACACCCCCACCAAGTAAATCATCAAGAGCTTTTGAACCTGTAGTTATTCTTTCAACAGCTTTTCTTGAACTATAAAAATCATATGCAGATACAAATCCTTGTCCAACAATATTTTGAGCTATTTCCAATAATTTCTTAGCAGTTTCTTCCCCAATTCCAGCTTTTTCTACTAATTCATGAACAGAAGATACGGCAAGATCTTCTAATGAAAATATTCCAGCTTCTCTTAATTTCTGTGCAGTTTTTGGACCTACACCAGGTAAATCTTCCAAATCTTTAATTTGTTTCTTTTCCTCCTCTTCCATTAAAAGAATATATAATTAAAGTTTATAATTTTATATAAAATTAAATTCTCTTATTAAAATGTTTTTTATTTCTTCTTTATTTAGTGATAAGTATCTTAGATAATTTTCTTCTTTTTCAGTTAATTTTAATATTTTAGATCCATGAAATCCCTTTGATTTATTATTTTCTATATCCAATATAGGTAATAGAATTGATATACCATTTTCTTCAAATAGATATTGTGATAATCTCCCTTCAGAGTTTTCAGAATTTTTATCAATAAATATTTTAGATATTAGAACAACATTATTTTTATTATATATTTTTTCTATTGAATCTGAAGAAGAATTACTATTTACTTTATATAAATTATATATTCTTAAATTTCCAGAATTATTGATTAAAATGTTTATCTTTACTTTTCCAATTATATTAAATTCGTTATATATCATTGAAATATCATTATTATTGATTCTTATTTTTATTTCGGAATTATTTATATTAAAAACATTATAATAAATATTTTTATCCAAATTAATTTCTATGTATTGATCTTTATTTATATTAAATTCTTTTTCAACTATTTTATAATTATCAAATACTTTTTCATAATACCTTTTAAATAAATCTTTAAAAAAGTTTGAATCCATATTCTTCAATCTTATTTAATATATTCTTATCTCCAACATATTTTATCTTTCCATCAATTAATATTATTACTTCATCAATATCCAATTCTTTTACAAATTTAAGATTATGAGAAATTAATATTACTATCTTATTTTCTTTTTTAAATTGATCCAAATAGTATTTTAATTTATTTAAAAATTCTATATCTACTCCAGAATCTATTTCATCTAATATAATAACCTTTCTATTTAATAATATTGATAATAATAATGAAAATCTTTTCTTTTCTCCTCCAGATAGATTATAATTAACCCCTCTATCTAGAAAATCTTCAGGTAATCCTAAATCTTTTCCTAAATTCAATATCTTTTTTTCATCAAAATTATCCAAAATATACATTAATAATGTCCTTGTTCTAATATTTTCTATTTCAACAGGATCTTGGAAAGAATAATATATATATTTAGCTATACTTTCAGTCTTTTCATTTGTTATATCTAAATTATCTAAAAATATTTTTCCTTCTTTTTTTAAACTTTCATCATTTAATATTGCTTTTGCTAGTGTTGTTTTTCCAGAACCATTTGGACCAAATATTAAATATAATTTACCATATTCAAATTCCAAATTTATATTTTCCAATATTTTTTTATTATCAGAATATACATTTAGTCCTTCTATTTTTAGCATTTAAAAAATATATTACAAACACTTATAAATATAACTATGTTATATCTCTCTAAAAGACCTAAATCCAGGAGTTAGACCTCTTAAAGCTCTTTTTCTGTTTTTACTATTAAGCAACCATGAATATTCTTCTCTATTATATATATTTGGATTGTTTGGATCTGCTAATATAACTTCATACCATTTATATTTACCATCTTCTCCTACATAATATGAATTTATTATTTCTAAATTTGAATATTTCCTTTGTACTCTTTGTTCTGCAATTGATCTTAAACTTATATTTAATGATCTATAATAATAATAATTTTTTGGTTTAACATGTCTTGGCATATCTTTTCTTTTTCTCCATCCTTTCTTTACCCTTATTCTAACAAGTACAATTCCATTTATTGGTTTCCATCCCAATTTTCTAGCTTTATCCAATCTTGTTGGTCTTTCTATTCTAATAATTTCTGGTTCCCTTCTCCATTTAATTAATCTTTCTTTAATTATTTTCTTTAAATTTTCATCTTTAAGTCTATTTTTCCATGTTTCAAAAATATAATTATATGCAGACTTCATTGTTTATTTTGATTATCTTGTTTTTGCTCTTGTTTATTTTCTTCGCTAAATTCTTTTTGTACCTCTTTTAATTCTTTATTTAATTTTATATCTTCATATCCAATCCATAATATTAATACACCCAATATTAATATTATTAATCCTATCAATCCCTTTATTACTAATATAGTTTCTGCTAACCAATAATATATTAAAAATCCACCTACTATTAATAATATTAATCCTAACAAACTTTCTTTTATCCAATCTTCCATTTTGTATATTTGTTATAAATAATTTTTTAAATTATATATTATGAATGAAATTATAGAAGAATTGAGTAAATTAATTAATAGTATACCATATGGTAAGGTAACAACATTCAAAATATTATCAGAATATTTGGGAGATATATATTCAATAAAATTTATTATAAATTATTATAAAAAAATAGAAGGACCATGGTGGAGGGTTGTAAATTCTGATGGAGTAATAAATAATAAAATACAAGAAGAATTATTAAAAAAAGAAGGGGTAGAAATTATAAATAATAAAATAGTAAATTTGGAAAAATATTTATTTAATAATTTTAATGTAAAAGAAAAAATATTAAAAAAATATAGGAAAATTCAAGAAGAATTGGCTAAAAAAATTATTTTAGAAGATAATATAAATGATATAAATTTAATTGGAGGTGTTGATTTAAGTTATAAAGATGATATAGGTTATATAGTATATGTAATATTAGATAAAAATTTAGAATTAATAAATAAGTATATATTTAAAGAAAAAGTTGAATTTCCATATATACCATCCTTTTTAGCTTTTAGAGAAGGAGAACCAATTATAAAAACATTTAATAAAATAAAAGAAAAAATAGATATATTATTTGTAAATGGGCATGGAATCTCTCATCCATTTAAATTAGGTTTGGCATCATATGTTGGGGTAAAATTAAATATACCTACTATTGGAATAACAAAAAAATTATTATCTGGAGATATTATTGATAATAAAATTATAATAAATAATGAAGTAAGAGGATATAAAATAGAAAAATTCGGAAAAATAATATATTCTTCACCAGGAAATTTAATATCTTTAGAAAAAACAAAAGAATTATCTGAAAAATATTGGATAAGTGGAAAATATCCAGAACCAATAAGATTAGCAGATATGATTAGTAAAAAAATTAAATATATGGAATAATTCTATTAATGATTTCTCTAAATTTATCTATTTTATAATAAAGTGTAGGAAAAATCATTGAATAAGAATATCCTAAACTACTATATAATAAATTATCTAAATTATAATTACTATCATTTAATAACCCGTATAATCCTATTAAATATAAAAATATTCCTGTATTTACTAAATATGATCTATAAAGATTTTCTCTTGTCTTTGGAAATGAATAATTCAAAAAGTTCTTTATATATTTTCTCCAGCTTTCTGGAGTGATTTCTTCAATAAATTCTGATAATTTTAATTTTTTACTTTTATAATCATAAAACGCATTTATACTTTTCTCTTTTATTTTATATAATTTATCTATAATATCGTATAAGTCCATTATTCTCTAAATGCTTGTACAATTATTTTTTCCCCAACATCCCAAACTAATACTTTTTGTCCTTCTTGTATTTTACCCTTTAAATTTTCATCTAATACCTTCGCATCAAATGTTTCATATGTATCTAAATCCATTATTGTATATTTATCATCTGATATTTTTGCAATAACCTGTCCCTTTATTTTATTTATTACAGGAACCTCTATCGGATCCTGTGTTGGCTTTACTAACTCAGTAGTCTTCCCAGATACTAAAGATCTAATTAAAATTCTAGCTTTTGCAGAACCATGTTTTCCTGTCTTTGCAGTTTCCATTTCTAATACTTCCCATACTTCATTATTATACCATATATATGAACCTTTCTTTAAATCAATAACCTTCTTAACTTGTATCTCTGGCATAAAATTATTATTAATTTGAATTACTTATATATATTACTATTGAATATTTTATTCAAAATACATAAACATAATAAAATAAATTATAGTAATGGTAGATTATGAAATCTTGGATAATGGAATAAAATTATATAAAATACCATTTAGAAATGAGAATATTGCAATAGGAATATTGATAAATATTGGATCAATATTTGAGGATAAAGAATTTAGGGGAATT
Organism: Candidatus Nanopusillus sp.; assembly: GCA_046533775.1. Classification (GTDB taxonomy): domain Archaea; phylum Nanobdellota; class Nanobdellia; order Nanobdellales; family Nanobdellaceae; genus Nanobdella. Next base: position 4,663 of record JAWDOO010000010.1, on the reverse strand, counting down.
TCTCATTTATTGGAACATATGATGTTTCAATCTAATAAAAAATATAATAAAAATCAAATACATTTATTATTTGAAGAAAGTGGATCTATTCATAATGCAATGACTTATTATAATTATACTTTATATTTTGCTGCAGTAATGAAGGAGGGATTTGAAAATATTTTAGATTTATTTTATTGGATGTTTGAAAATGATAAATATGATAGTAATGAATTTGAAAATGAGAAAAATGTTGTAAAAACAGAAATAATGATGAGAGAAGATGATCCAACAATAAGTTTGAATGATAATTTATCAAAATCTGTTTATGGTGATTCTGATTATGGAGATCCCATAGGGGGTTATATTGAAACAATTAATAATATAACAAAGGATACATTAGAAGAATTTAAATATAAATATTATTCTCCCAAAAATATTTCAATATTTTTAGAAGGAAATATAAATGATAAAGATGTTGAAATTGTTAAGAAATATTTTTCTAAATTAGAAGGAAGTGATATAAAATTAAAAAATCCAAGTAAGGGAGAAGGAAATGATATAATAATAAAAATGAAAAATATACAACAGATATATTATAGTATTAATATTAATAGCAATATTAAAAATATAATGTTAATTGATGCATTAACAGAATTTTATAACATAGGAGCATCTTCAAAAATATTTGAAATATTTAGAAATAAATATGGTATAGGATATTCTCCCTCACTTTCTTTATCAAACTTCTATGATGATGAAATTATATATTCATTAATAATACCTGGATTTCAAATTGATAAAGAGAAAATATTGGATAATGCTATTGAAGAATTTTTAGATAATTTAAAAAATATAGATGATAAATATAAAAAAGCAAGATCAAATATATATAAATTTAATTATAATCTTAAAAAGGAAAATATATTAAAAAGAATAGAAACAGATCCTTATTTGATAAAAATATTAAATATGGATTATGATCAATATTTCAATAATGTATATAATATATTATCAAGTATAGATAGAGATTTTATTGAAGAAAATAGTAAATATATATATGATTTATTTGAAAAAGGTAAAAAGGTTATAATTTATCCTGAAGATTATGATAAAAGAAATAATTAAAGGAATTGAAGAAACATTAAGAGAAAATAATATAAACGAAAAACTTGCATCCCCATATATTTGGGAAAAATATAAAGACCCATTTAAAGTATTAATAACAATACTATTATCTATAAGATTAAGGGAAGAAAAAACATTGGAAGTTTCTGAAAGATTATTTAATAAATATAATAAACTCGAAGATATTAGAAATGCATCTTTAGAAGAAATAAAAAATACAATAAAGGATATTGGATTATATAATAATAAAGCAAAATGGATTAAAGAAATTGCTGAAAAATGGGATTACAATAAATATTGCGATGAAGAATATATAAGATCTCTACCAGGAGTTGGAAGAAAGATTGCAAATGTATATTTAATAATTGTATGTAATAAAAATTATATTGCAGTAGATACTCATGTTCATAGAATATCAAACAGAATTGGAATTGTAAAAACAAAAAATCCTGAAGAAACTGAAATGGAATTATATAAAATTATACCTAAAGAATATTACAATAAAATTAATTTTCTATTTGTTTTATTTGGAAGAAATATATGTAAACCAATTAATCCAAAATGCAATATATGCAAAATAAATAAATATTGTAAATATTATAAATCTTTATCTATATTGAGATAATTCAGGCATTAATCCTTCTACTAATTGTAATCTACTCAAAGTTCTTATCCATACAACACCAGGTCCCTCTATATGTGCAAAGAATAATCCTTCACCACCTAAAAACATTGATTTAATCCCTCCTACTCTTTTAAATGATACATTAGTACCAGCAGTATAAGCTAAAACATGACCTGCCTCTACATCTATAGATTGTCCTGCATTTAAATTTAATTGTAAAATATCTCCAGGCGCATGTAAAAATAATTTACCAATTCCCGAAAATTTTGCCATTAATAATCCTTCTCCTGCAAGTATTCCAAATCCCAATCTTGTTAAAGTTGATTCATATTTTACACTATATTCTGCAGCTAAAAATCCTCTATATTCAACAAATACTTCAAAATTATTTAAATCTATTTCAACAACCTTGCCAGGCACATATCCAGTTAAATCTATCATTCCAGGGCCTGTTAATTTCAAAACAAAGAAAGAAGAACCGGTAAGCATTCTACCAATACCAGAAAATATTCCTCCTTGAACAGTTGCATTTACATTTACTGTAGAAGACTTCCATATCAAATGTCCTGGATTAACATATATAGACTCTCCTGGATTTAAATTAATCATAATATGTTGTATACTATTACCTTCAATTCTATATTCCATTAATTTAAAAAATGCATTATAATTTATAAATGTTAAAAACTATTTGGGAGGAACAGATCTCTTTAATAATTCTACATGCTCATCTGTAAGTTTTTCTTCTGCATATTTTTCTAACTTTACTCCATTATCCATCTTTACTTTATGGAATAAGAATAATTTATTTTGTAAATCTGCTGTAAACACTCTTATTTCCTTTAAAGATTTTAGATATTCTCTTATTTCATCATTCAATATTTCTGATAATTGTTTTGTTGCAATCCAAACTCTTACATGGATTAACAATGAATTTTTATATCCTGCATTCTTTAATGCCAATATTGTTTTTCTTGTTATTTCGGATACATATGATACCTTTTGTTCACCACCATATACAATAAATACAGCGTCAAAATTATTTTTTACAATATCTTTTGCTATATCATTCAACTTATTCTCATCATATAAATATATTCTTGCTATTTTATCTTTATATCCTTGTTTTAATATTAAAGATGATACTAAAGAAGATGATAGAGAAGAACATATTCTATCTGGATATGTTATTATTGCTACATTCTTATATCCATCAAATATTCTCTTTGCTGCAATGTATCCTGTTAACCCTCTTAGGTATATTTCTTCTTCTAGAGAAGCTAAACTCATTGTCTCCATAAAATACTATAACAAAGTTATATTTAAAAATATAGAAGAAAGAAAAATAAAATTATTATAGAGCCTTTACATCTTCTTAAATATTTGTTTTGTTGCTAATTGTATATCTTCCCTCTTTACAGTTGTTCTTTTTCCATGATTTGCCAATGAAACCGCTTCCTTTGCAATTTCTAATGCTATATCTTCTAATTCTTGTTTTAGGTATCTAATTGCTTTATCTGATACTCTTGTTACTCCTGCCTGTTCACCCTTTTGCTTTAAGATCCTCTCAACTACAGCCATTGGAATTCCTCTCTCTCCTCTTGCCATAAAATATATATTATTAAACTCCCTTATAAATTTTTCATATTTTGACTGATGAAAACTAGATCTTATCATAAAAATACTTTGAGATTCTAATCACACACATTTTTATTTTACAATATTACGTATCCCATAGGTATATATCAAAAATATAGCATTTACCCAACAAATTTAAAATTGGGGTAAATATTTAAAAAAAGTATTACTCTCTTGGTGCTAATACAAATCCAAATTTAAATTTATCAGTTGACTTATAATCAATCCATATTGGTTTTCCAGAGTCTAATTTAAATGTTAATGTATCGGATATCCTTGCTACCTTAGATAATTTATATAAATAATCTATGGAATATCTTGCCATTGCCTTTGATGGAACTTCCATAGATAATACACTTTCATCTTGTGGAGTTAGATCAATTCTCATATCTTTTAATTCACCTTCAGCAATAAATGATACCTTTGGACCATCAGGATCTGCAACAATTTTTATTTCATCTGCAATTACTTTTGCAGATTCTATTATATCATAAAACGCCTTTGAATCCATTTCAACCTTTACAGGTAATTCTAAACTTGGTAAATCCATAAATGATCCTTCAGATTCTATTAATGGTAAAGTAAATACTTTTTTAGCTTTTCCATATACAGTTAAAACAAATTTATTTTTTTCTTTATCTATTTCCCATGACATTTGATTTTTTAATGCAACTCTTGTAAGTATTTTCTTTAAATCTTCTAAATTTATTGTAAATTTTTCTTCATCCTGTACATCATATTCTGTAAACATGTTTGGATACATATCTAATAATATTACAGCAACATTTGCTGGATCTAATGATGATAAAAATATACCATCCTTATTTGCTTTAAATGTTCCTTCCGATAAAAAACTTACTATCGCAGGTAATATATTTTTTATCTCTTTAGCTTGTGGAAAGGTTACCTTCATTCATTATAATTTCAAAAAAATTTTAAATATATATTTAGAGTATACTCTAATAAGCCTTACCTTGAGTATATCCAAATATAAATCCTATGAGGAAAATTATGCCAACCTGAATATAGTAATGTTGAAATAGTGTTATAAAATCACTAAAACCTCCAGTATAATTATGATACTCAAAATATGAATATCCAACCAATAATATTGCTGCTATTATCAATGCAACCATAAACGCGCTACCATGTGTCATCGTTTGACCTTTCATAAAATCAATTAGATATTTTGGTATTTAAAAATATTTTATATATGAATCTACCAGAATACTTATCTAAATATTCATTATAATTACCGCATTTTGGAGAGTATATACATCTTGGACATCCATC
>JAWDOO010000009.1:0-16381 GCA_046533775.1 Candidatus Nanopusillus sp. | reverse complement strand
AAAGAGAAAGAAATAATATTTAATATAAAAGAGTTTGTTGAATATGAAAAAATATTAAATTTATATAATAGTTTTTTAATAAAATTGTTGGAAGAATCTATAAAAGAATTTGAAGAACAAATAAAAAATTTAAATTTAGATAAAAACGATATAAAAATAAGGGCATATAGTTATGTAATAAAAGATATAGAAGATAGAGCAAAAAATGTATATAATTTTATGAAAGATAATGATTTATATGGAATAGAATTATGGGAATTCTTAGAACCAAAAATAAAGACGGAACTTGATGTTACATCTTTAAAATATAATATAGTTGGAAGAATAGATAGATTAGAAATATATAAAAAGTATATAATACCTTATGAAATAAAATCTGGATTTTTTAGAAGGGAACATATTACACAATTATATTCATATTATTTATTATTAAAGGATGAATTTCCAAATTATGATATAAGGAAAGGTATACTATTATATGCAAAAGATAATCATAAAATAGAAATAGAGTTTAGAAATAATAATGAAATAAAAAAAATACTTGATATAAAAGATAAAATAATTGATATGATTGATAAAAAAGAAGATCCTGGAAAGAAATTTTCAGAAAAATGCAAAAAATGTGCATTTTATAATATTTGTTGGAAAAATGGAAATAAAAATTGATACTAGAAAAAGTATATATGAAAATATAAATGAAATATATGAAAAAATAAAAGAATTAAAGAATAAAAAGCAAAAGATAGAAAAATTAATAAAAGAATTGGAAGAAAAATTAAATAATATTGAGGAAAAAATAATTATTGAAAAAAGAAAAGAAGAAATTAAGAGAAATAAAAAATGGTATGAGAAATTTAGATGGATGTTTACAACAAATAATTTTCTATTAATTGCTGGGAAAGATTCTATTACAAATGAAATTATTATAAATAAATATTTAGAAAAAAATGATTTAGTATTCCATGCAGATATTGTAGGATCCCCCTTTGGTATATTAAAAAATGGAAAAAATGCAAGTGAAATAGATATATATGAAGCTGCAAAATTTGTTGGATCATATTCTAGAGCATGGAAAAATAAGTTATCTTCTATAGATATATATTATGTATATCCAGATCAGGTATCTAAAAAGGCACCTTCTGGAATGTATTTAAAAAAAGGATCTTTTATGATATATGGAGAGAAAAATTATATAAAAGTGAATTTGGAAATTGCGTTGGCTTTTGAAGATTATAATATTATTCCAGGAGTACCTGAAAGTATAAAAGATAAATATAAAAGATATGTTATATTAATTCCAGGAAATAAAAAACCAATAGATATTGCAAAACAGTTAGAAAATGTTTTTAAAGTTGATTACAATATTATATTAGGATATCTTCCTGGTGATAGTGATATATTATCTATCAAGTAATAACTTTTATAAATTTTTCTATCATAAATTAAATTATGGATAACAAAGTAGTAGTAACAATAAGAAGATTGTTTAGTTTTTTAATAGGATTAGTATTATTAGGATTGGGAGTATATTCACAACAAATAATAATAGAACCACAAACACAAACAATATTAGCAAATGCAGCAAATAATTTAACATTTATAATAAAGTTATATGGAGTAAATGAAACTCCGGAAGAGGCAGATTTGTACTTTAATATATATGCACCAAATGGACAATTAATATATCAATATTATGAACCTATATCAGTATGTACAGGATTAAACATATATCAGGTATCAGTAAATCCTTTAGAATTAGAAAATTTAGTACAACAGTATAGTTCAACAAGTTCATGTACATATTATGGATGTTCAGTAGAACAATATTATAATTTCACAGTACAGGCAAATGTAACATTATTATATTCATCAGGTTTAGAATATGTAACAGCAAATCAAACATATAATTTAACATTTGTACCATATAATTTGACATTATCATTAGTACAATTACCAGAAGCAATTTCACAACAACAAGCAGAACAATATGGAATAAATATACAATCAGTAGTATATTTACAAAATGTTGAAACAAATATACAGTCTTCTACATTAATATTAACATTATATAATTCTCAAGGAAATATTATATACCAAACACAAGAAAATGTAAATTTACAACCAGGAGAAAATTTATTAACTGTAAATATACCAAACTATTATTTAGAAAATGTACAAGGAGAAATGTATGTATTAGAACAATTGAATGTTGTACTATCTAATGGACAAGTATTGACACAACAAACAGAACAATCATTCTATATATCAAATAATCAAAATGGACAAAATATACAAGTAATTTCAGTATCACCAAACTTTAATTCATTGAATAATTTAATAAATTCTATATATAATGTAGAAGTATTAATAAATAATCCAGGTTATCAAACAGTAAATGCAACAGTTCAAATGTTATTATATGATCAATATGGAGATTTAATATATAATTTACAAGGTTCACAAATAATACCTCCAGGTTCTCAGGGAGAGGTAATATTACCATTAAATACAGTAGGATTACAGCCAGGATATTATACAATAATATTATATGTATATCAAAATGGAGTAGAAGTATATCAATATAAATATACAATAACAGTAGATGAACAAAATATACAACCGGTAAATGTATTAAGTGTATATACAAATACATTTAATGTAAAACCAGGACAATTTATAGAATTATATGCAAATTTAGAATCTAACTTACCAATGAATATACAAGTACAACCAATAGTAGAATCACCACAATTAAATATATTCCAACAATTATCAACAATAACATTATCACCAAATCAAGTAATACAATTACCAGTAGTAATATATATTCCAGGAAATTTAACAGCAGGATATTATCCAATAGAATTTGTATTTAATTATAATGGAATATCACAAACATATACATATAATTTATATGTAAATGGAACAGTAATAGTACCACAACCAATAAGTGCATCTTTGGTTGGATATATATCATTAAAATATGGACAAAATTCAACAATATATTTAATAATAAGTTCAAATACAACACAGATATATAACTTATTAATACAGGCATATGCTGTTGGAGGAGAAGTATATCCAGAACAACAAGAAATACAAATAGGAGGTACATATACAGAACAAATACCACTGAATGTAACTGCAGAAAGTAATAATGTAACAGTATATGTAAATATAATAGATCAACAAACAGGACAATTATTATATTCATTAAATGAAACATATTCAGTATCTCAAGTACCTTCAGTATCATTGCCCTCATCAGAATTAATATTCTGGATATTAGTAATATTGGCAATAATAATAATAGCTGCAGTATTAATAGAATCAAGAAAGGGAGGTAAAAAAGAAAAGGAAAAAGCTGAAGAATAATTTTTTATCTGTTAGCTTTAATTCATCATTTTTCAGCCTGGGACGGTTTCTTCATTTTGTACCCCTACTAACTCAACCTTTTTCATCTATCTAAGGTTACCCTAGTAGGGGCTATATATATTCTAAAAAATTAATTATTATATCTTTATTTAAAACTTCTGGATGGAACAATGAAAAATATATATTTCTATATTTATATAATACAGGAATATTTTCTACTTTTCCAATTATATAAAATTTTTCATCAATCTTTGGAATTTTTGTTATTAAAAAATATGCTTCAAAATCTTTATCAATTATTTTATCTTTATTTATTATTCTTACATAATATTTTCCAATCAATTCTTTATCTTCAAAATCATAATTTAATAATTTTGTTAATATTTGGCTTCCAGAACATATTGCAAGAGTTTTTATATTATTTTCAATTATAAATTCAAAATTTTTTATATAATTTAAATAATCAAAATCCATTATTGCAGTACCTGTTATTATTATTTTTTCGAAATATTCATTTATTTTATCTTTATATGAAAAAACTTTATAATTAATATTCAATTCTTTTAAAATATTTATTATTGGATATAAAAATTCATATTTTGATAGTTCTTCTTTATTTGTATGAATTATCCCAATCATTCTAAATAGGCATTCTTTATAATATATTCTGCATAATTTTTTTCTACCTTTATTTCATAATCTTTTATTATTATCCTTTTCTTAAATAATGGTTGATATAAAACAAATGTTTCATATTCCCCACCTTCTCCCGCAATATTTATCTTATATTTTTCTTTATATTCAATTAATTTTTTTATTATATTTTCATCAACAACTTTTCCCAAAATATTTATATCTAAAGGATATGTATACCATCCAACAATTATAAATTGAAAATTACTTTTTAGTAATTCATATAAATATTCTTTTTCATCTTTTAACCATAATGGATTAAAACACCATAGATTTAATATTTTACATATTCTTTGAAATCTTGATCCTTGATATGTAGATCTAATTGCCCCAGTAACAACTCCATTAATATTATATTTTTCCTTTAAATATTTCAATGCTTCAAGCAATGTTTCTTCTTCATTATTATTTATATAAAATCTTTCTATAGGTATATTTAATGCTTTTGATTGTAATTCAGTTAAATTATTATTAATATAATGATATAAATAACTTTCATTATTTTTTGGAATTATATTTAATAGTACAGATATTTCATGATATTTTGATGCAACATATAATGAATAATTTGAATCTTTTCCTCCAGAATATAATACTGCAAGTTTCATACCATATTTTTTGGTATAGAACTTATTAAATTATATATTAAGTTGTATAAATAATTTCCAGGTAATTTATTATAAATTATATTATAACTTTTTGAATAGCAATAAACATTATTATTATATAAAAATATATCATTATTAACAATTATTAGTGGATATGTTATATTAATATAATATGTTATATTAGAACAAAATGAATATTCAATACATTTTATCGTTGGACATAATATTCCATGTTCGCATGTTATATTACATGGAATTGGTAAACATTCTTCAATTGTTATATTATAATAAAATGTTTGATTACAAAATATAAATGAAGTAGTATTAATATATTCTGCTAATGGTATTATATAATTTATTCCAGGTCCTTCATTTTTTATTATAAAATATCCGTCAGTAATATTATATAAATAACATCCATTTCCATATATATTCAATAAATATAATGATATATTTTGATTATCAATTATAATATTTGTTTTTTCTAAAATATAGTTATTATTAAATTTTACATTATTTAATAAAAATATAAAAAATAATATTAATATAGATGTTATTCCTAGAATTATTGTATAAAAATAAGATCTCATAATAAAATATTTTTAAGATTTTTTAAAAGGTTTTAATAATGGTAGAAATTGTAATAAGGGGATATGAAAATGGACCATACGAAATATTGGTAAATGGAGAAGTATTATATCATTTATGTAGGTGTGGTAATTCACAAAATAAACCATATTGCGATGGAAGTCATAGAAAAGTAGGATTTCAGGCAAAAGCTTTTGAATTAAAAATTAATAAATAATTTTGATTTATTATTTTTGTGTTTAAAAATAAGATATAATGACTTATCAAAATATTTATTTTCTAATATGTATGTAATATCATAAAATTTATTTTAAAATATTATTCTTTAATTTTATTATAATGGCTAGTCTAACTGAAAGAATATTGCAAGTTATGAATAATCCGAATAATATAAGAAATATAGGTATAATTGCGCATATACATCATGGGAAAACAACATTGACAGATTCTTTATTAGCAGGTGCAGGAATGTTAGCAGAAGAACTTGCAGGTGAGGCAATGTTTACATGGTGGCATGAAACTGAAAGGGAAAGGGAAATGACAGTATATGGAGCAGCAGTTTCAATGGTTCATAATTATGAAAATCAAGATTATTTAATAAATTTAATAGATACTCCGGGGCATGTAGAATTTTCTGGACAAGTTACTAGAGCTACTAGAGCAATTGATGGTGCAATTGTTGTTGTAGATTTTGTTGATGGAATAATGCCACAAACAGAAACTGTATTAAGGACTGCATTAAAAGAATATGTAAAGCCAGTATTATTTATAAATAAAGCTGATAGAGCAATTACAGAATTAAAATTATCTCCACAACAGATTATGGAGAGAATTGGAAAAATAGTTATTGAAATAAATAGATTAATTGATAAATATTCTCCTCCAGAATTTAAAGGAAAATGGAATGTAAATGTAAATGATGGATCTGTTGCATTTGGATCTGCAAAATTCCATTGGGCATTATCAGTACCTTTTATGAAAAAATATAATGTTTCATTTAAAGATATAATTGAAATATATAATCAATTTTTAGAAGATAAAGAAAAATTAAAAGAGGAAATGAGAAAAAAGGCACCTGTTGCAAAGGTTGTATTGGATATGGTTATAAGACATTTACCTTCTCCAGTTGAAGCTCAAAAATATAGAATTCCTCATATATGGAAGGGGGATATAAATTCAGATGTTGGAAAAGCAATGTTAAATTTAGATTCAAATGGACCAATTGTAATAAATGTAACAAATGTAATAATTGATAAAGTATCAAAACAAGAAATTGCAACTGCAAGAATATTTTCAGGTACATTATCAAAAGGTGATGATGTATATTTAATCCAAGCTGGAAGGCAAATAAAAATACAACAGGTTGCTATATGGAAAGGAATACAAAGAATAAATGTAGATTCTGTAAAAGCTGGTAATATAATTGCTTTAGTTGGAATAAGAGGATTATATCCAGGAGAAACAATTGTTGGAAAAGTTCAAGATCCAAAAAGTGTTGAAACATTTGAAGAAATGAGGCACTGGTTAGATCCTGTAGTTACAAAATCATTTGAACCAAAGAATCCAAATGATTTGCCAAAATTAATTGAAACATTAGATCTATTAACAAGAGAAGATCCAACAATAAAGGTTGAGCAGAAAAAAGATACTGGAGAAATTTTAGTATCTGGTTTGGGGGATTTACATTTACAAATAATAGAATATAGGGTACAAAATGATTTTGGAATACCTGTAAAGGTTGGAAATCCAATAGTAATTTATAGAGAGTCTGTTAATGGAGTTACACAAGTATATGAAGGAAAGTCTCCAAACAAGCATAATAAAATATATATACAAATTGAACCTTTACCATATGAAATATATGAAAAAATGAGGGAATATATTAGGGAAGGAAAATTACCCGAAGGGAGAATTAAAAAGGAAGATTTATGGAAAGTATTTAATGAAATTGGATTTGATAAGGAAGAAGCAAGGAGAATTATAATGGTACATAATGGAAATGTATTGATTGATATGACAAGGGGTATTGTTCATTTGCCAGAAGTAATAGAATATATTGTGGAAGGATTCAAGGAAGTAATGGATCAGGGTCCATTAGCATGGGAACCTGGTATAATGATGAAAGTAAAATTAATTGATGCAGTATTACATGAAGATGCAATTCATAGAGGTCCTGCTCAAATAATTCCTGCAACAAAAGATGCAATAAAGAGTGCTATTCTTGAACAACCAACATTATATGAACCATTACAAGTTATAAGGATTGATACTCCTCCAGAAACTGTTGGGGATGTAACATCAATATTACAATCAAGAAGGGGACAAATATTGGAAATGAATATTGAAGAAGAAAGAGCAGTAATTAAGGCAAAGATACCTGTAGCAAATATGTTTGGATTTACAGACGAATTAAGATCTGCAACATCTGGAAGGGGTGTTTGGTTCTTAGAAGATCAGGTATATGAAAAAGTACCGAAAGATTTACAACAACAAATAATAGATTCTATTAGAAAAAGAAAGGGAATACCTGAAGGGGTTCACTAAATTTTTATATAATAAAAATAATTATTTTTTATGGGAAATAAAATTGGTGAATGTAAATATTGTAATAGACCAGTATATGATGATGAAAAATATAGAATAATAAATTTAAATGGTGAAAGGATGATTTTTCATATATCTTGTTTTAGAAAATTAAAAAAAGAAGCGATTGATTTAGCAAAGAAAGGATTCGTTAATTTCTAAATCTTTGGTTGATATATATGTATCATATATAAATATGTAATATAAGAAAATGGAATAATTAAAATAAAGAAGAATAATAATGAATTTAAAATATTTGCATTTCCTGATGCAATTGAAAATAAGAATGCTAAAATTAATAATACCATTGGAAATGTTATAAAGAAAAATGCATATAATGTTACCCATAAATTGACTTTTTCATTATATTCCTTTAATTGTATTTCATATTCTTCTAAATTTTGCTTTGCATATATTCTTGCAAAATCTTTTAAAGAACCTCCAGATCTAATTACTGATATTAATCCATATAAAAATTCTTTGAATTTTTCTGAAGGTGTTTTTTGAGCCAATTCTAATAATGCTGATAAAATATCATATCCAAAATTATCAATCAATATTAATAAATATGAAATTTCTTTATTTATTGCTCCAAATCTTTTTTCTTTATTTAATAATTTAAATATATCTATTATATTCATTTGGGAACCTGAATATGAATAAAAATATAATGCAAAAAATGGTAAATTATCTTCTATATCTTTTATATAATCTGCCTTTGCTAATGATGGATAAATATAAAAATAAATAAATGTTAAAAAGCCAACAATAATTCCAAATAAAATACTTACGAAAAATAATACTATATTATAGAAATTTAGATAGAAGATAAATATTAATGATAAAGATATAAAAGATAATATAAATGTTAGGAAAGAATATTTCAATGTTGTTTTTATATAATCTTCAATAGATGTTTTAAATTGTGTATAAAATATATCATATTTTTTATCCTTAAAATATGGATACAATTTTTTTACTAAAAAGTTCATATTTTTCTCAATAAAGAATCTTTATCAGTATAATATAGCCTTACATATTCAGCAATTTTTTTATTTTCTCTTATATTTTTCTTTACTAAATAATCTATTACTTCTTTTTTTTCTTCTATTGAATCTTTAAAACTTATATTTGATCCAACTCTATATTTTAATGTTTCTTCAGTATATTTTCCTAAATCTTTTTTCTCAAATGTATCATCTTCGAAATTCCATTTTACAACTGTTTCATTTTCAATCTTTCCATTTAAATATTTTCCAACTTCAACAATTTCTCTTACTCTTCTAGCGGAGGGAGAAATATTCCTTGCCCTCATTGTAAATACTACTGCATCTAATAATGCAACATGATCTAAAGTTAAATTAATTGGTGCTGTGGTTAATCTTCTTATTAATGTCCTCCAGCTATCGGTATGTATAGTAGATAATGCAGAATGACCAGAAGCCATTCCTTGGAACATTACATATGTTTCTTCTCCCCTTACTTCTCCTACAATTACATAATCTGGATTTTGTCTAAAAGATTCTGATAATAATCTATACATGTCAATTTCCCCATAATATTTATCTCCAACAAAGAAACCCCTTCTTGTTGTTGCAGGAATCCAATTTTCATGATATAATTGTAATTCTCTTGTATCTTCAATAGATATTACTTTTGCTTCTGGTGGTATAAATTGAGCAATTGAATTTAATAATGTTGTTTTTCCAGAAGATGTGGAACCTGCAATTAATATATTAGCTCTATATTCTACTAATGTCCATAAATATGCAGCAACTTCAGAATCTAACATATTTGATTTTATCAAATCTACTAATGATAACATTTGTTTTTTGAACTTTCTTATTGTAAATGTTGGACCATTTGTAGTAATTTCTTGTGAGTATGTTGCATTTATTCTTGATCCATCATCTAATGTTGCATCGAGAATTGGTTCCGCATATGATATATGTTTTCCAGCCTTCTGTGCTAATTTTACTATAAATCTATCTAATTCATCCCTAGATAAAATTATATTTGTCCTTAATATTCCAAATTTATTATGATGTACATATATTGGTATATCATATCCATCACATGAAATATCCTCAATAAATATATCATAAAATAATGGATGAATTTTTTCATATCCTAACATATCTCTCCATAAATAATAGTAATATTTTATGAATACATCTCTTTCTATTTTTATTTTATATCTATTTACAAATTCTTCCAATTTCTTAGCCAATACATATTCTTTATTTTTATTTAAAAATTCTTCAGGATCTTTGTACATTTCATCCAAAATATATTGTTTTATTTTTTCTATTAATATTTTATCTTCATCGGATATTTCTGGTTCTAGTAATTCATATACGAGTTCTTCAGATATATTATCATAATAAATATGTGCATATGCAAGTTTTCCAATTAGTGGATAAATTATATCAATCTTTGATTTATCAGTGTTAGACCTTATTTCTGGTATAAAGGATTCCTTTTTTATTTCATTATCAAAATATTTCAGTATTTCTTCTGCAACAATTTTTTTCATATAATTTTAACCTACTTATGAATTTTTAATTATTATAGTACCAACTGGATAGTAATAACCTTGATAGTACAATAAATTTGATTGATTATTTAATTTTGCATCTTCCAATGTTAAATTATATATTTGATTTTTTATTATTGAATTTTTATAATTTAAATTATTTAGATAATTATAATAAAATATTAATGAACCTGATATAAATAATAAAACTAAAAAAATAAATAATACTTGTTCTAATAATAATTGTGTTTTCATTGTATTATTGAATATATTGATGTTTGATTTTTAACTATATTTAAATTGCAATTTCCATAACATATTCCTGTACAATTATTTGTCAATATTATTAATGATAAATAATCCTCAAAACATCCATACAATGTAATATTATTATTATTTTCCAATAAATAATATCCATTCATTTTTGGATCATATACATAATAATTTCCATATGAATATATTAATTCTCCCTGATATGTTATATTATTTAATGTTGTCTTACAAAAATTATTAGATTTAATTAATGTTAAATTATTTATACAATATATATCATATCCATTTAAATTAAAATTTATATTAAAATATAAATCATCTTCTAAATTATTTAATACATTTTCTATATATTTTGATTCATATTGAAATTTATTTTGGTTATAAAAATTTATTGCATATATTTTATTATTATTCCACCACGTAAAAACAAAATAAAATGTAAATGCTGATAGTAATATTATTAAAATATATTCAATGTAAATATGTATCGATTTCATAAAAATATATTAACTTTATATATTAAATACTTTTCTCTGATAATCTTCTAGGAAAAATATATCTTCTCCCAATGTATATCCATAATCTGATGCAATATTATAATATGAGGCTTTTTTATTTATATCTCCATGATTTGGTATTATATATTCGGGATTTAACATTTTTAATAACATTATATGATCCTGACTTTTTGCATGACCTGATACATGTATATCTTTTATTATTTCTGCTTTTTTTCTTTTCAATCTTTCTTCCAATATTTTTCTATTTGCTTCATTTATTGGATGTGGAATTATATTATTTGCAAATATTACTGTTGTATCACTTAGATCAAAATTATATTCTCCCCTTGATAATCTATCTAAAATAGAGCCAGGTTCACCCTGATGTCCAGTAACAATTAATAAATATTCTTCCTTATTTTTTTCTACTCTTTCCAAAACTTTTTTATAATCTCTTGGATCAAAATATATTTCCGCCTCTTGAGAAAAATTATATAAATTAATATTTTCTGCTGCACTAATATATTTTCCTAAACTTCTTCCAATAAATATTGGTTTTCTATTTATTTCTTTTGATAATTCAATTATTGATTTTAATCTTGCAATATGTGAGGAAAATGTTGTTATAATTATTCCCTTTGTATCTATTGAATGTAATACATCATATAACATATATTTTTCAATAATTTCCGATTGTGATTTTGAATTTTCTTCCGCCCTTGTTGTTTCAGAAATTAATAATAAAACTCCTTCCTTTCCAATTTTCTTTAATTTTTCTTTATCTGGTTTTTTACCAATAATTGGGAAATTATCAAATTTAAAATCACCTGAAAATATTATATGACCTTTATTTGTTTGAATATCAATCATTAAAGGTTGAGGAATTGAATGAGTAATATTAATAAAATTAATTGAAATATCTTCAGAAATTTTAATTGAAGAATTTGGAGATATTTTCTTTAAATCATTTGGTAAAACAATTCCATATTCTTTTTCTTGTTGTTTTATTAATTCAATTGTATATGGAGATCCATATATTGGAACATTATATTTTGGTGCAATAAAATTTACTGCTCCTATATGATCTAAATGTCCATGTGTTAATATTATTGCCTTTACTTTATCTTTATAATTTTCTAAAATTGAATCATCAGGTATTATATCTAAATCATATAATTCTTTTAATGGTTTATTAGTTATATCTTCCCTTTCTCCAAATTGAGATACTTTATCTACATTTATTCCAATATCTATTATAATTATTTTATCATCAATTCTTATTGCACTCATATTTTTTCCTATATATGAATATCCACCTATTGGAAAAATTTCAATTTCCATTTTTAATAAAATTAGTATATAAAGTTTATATGTAAGCTCTACTTCATGATAAATTTTATAAGTAAGTAATTATGATAATAAAATATGAAATTATTAAAAATATTGTTATTTGGATTGCTAGTTATTTTAATATCAAAGTTTGTGTATTCTCAGGGATGGTATGCTATTACTATAACAAATACTCAATCTCAAGCAACTCCACAACCATTCCAACAGGATATAGCAATATGTAATGGAGATATTAATATAGGTAATAATTTTGCGTATGTAAATAATCCGACATTATTTAATGAAATAGATTCAAACGGACAAAATGTTTATTTTTCCACAACTGCTGGAGGTTCACCAAATATATATTCATGGTATGAAGGTCAATTAAATTATGGTAATACATATTGTGATGTATGGTGGATTAATTTACCTCAAGGAATTAATGCTAATTCAGAGATAACAATATTTATGTATATAGGATCTTCTAGTGATAATTATTATTCTCAATATTATCCATATGTTGGTGCGCCTATACAAGTTTTAAGTACTTCTCAGTATGATAATGGACAGGATGTATTTAATTATTATCAAAATTTTGGAGGTTTGAGTTCATTACCTTCATCATGGACTCCTGTATATCGGGAGGAATATAGTGTTTCCTTTTCAACAGATTATATAATTATTCCGTCTTCTACTTGGGGTGGAGGTAATGAGGGTATTACTACTACAGTAAACTTTAATATTCAAAATAATATATTGGAAATTTATGCTTCCATTCCAACTACAAGCGGTACAAGTTGGGATATTATAGCATTAGGGGTAGGTGAAGCAAATTCAATGTGTGAATACTTTATTGGTTGTGGTGGGGGACTTATAGCTGCTGGTAATAATGATGGTGCTGCATTTACATATCCAAATTCAGGAAACTCGGGTCAATTTGGTTTAGTTGTTGGAACTAATGGAGTAGGAAGTACAACATATAATTATGCTCCAACAATATATGAAATAGGATTCTCTAGTAGTTATACATATTTCTTAGTAAATTATACTCAAATATTAAGTACTACAATAATACCTGGTTCATTTAGTTTACCAATAACAATAGGACAACAAAGCTCAGGTAATAATATATACTTATATTGGGTTTTATTAAGATCATTACCACCCAATGATGTAATGCCTTCAATTTCTATACAACCTGCAGTTTCAGTTTCATCAGTTCAATTAAATCCATCAAGTTCTTCTACAGTTTGTCCAGGTACTCAAACATCATCAACAGTAACTGCTAACTTAAATAATCCTAGTAGTGCTTCTACAACAGTTACTTTTTCTTGTTCAGCACCTTCTGGTATAACATGTTCGCTTAATCCATCATCATGTACTACTAGCGGATCTTCCTGTTCAACAACATTATATGTAAATTCATCTCCAACAATGCCTCCAGGTTCATATTCAGTAACAGTGACAGCTTCAATTTCAGGATCTTCAGCATCAGCAACATATACATATAATATAGGTCAGCAAATTTCTATCTCATCTCAGCAAAGTTCAAACTTTCAGAATTCTTATAATATTTATATAACAGGTTGTGCTCAAAATTATACATTATATGTAAATAATTCTCCATATTGTTATGATTCATATTCACAATTTCAAAATATAAATTCTTTATGTATTGTTTCATATTCTGGAAGTTACTCAGTATATGCACAAGGATGTTATAATGGAAATTGTGTTAATTCAAATACAGTTAACTTAAATATACCTTCATCAGGAATAACAGTTCCAATTATAGATATTAATATATTAAATATAACAAATCAAAATATAAATACAACAATTTCAGTAAATGGATCAAATCAAAATATACAATCAATAAATGTATATTATAATAATAATAATGTATATTCAAATAGTAATGTAAATACAAATTATTATTCATTTAATTTACAATTACCATATTCAAATAATGGAAATATAACTGTATGTTCTACATTAACAAATGGACAATCTAATTGCGTAACAGAGATATTTAATTTAAATGTGGCTCAAACATATATTTATTATGGTATAATTCAATTAAAAGCATATGTTCAGCCAATTAATATAAATACTACATATGGACCAATTGGAAATAATTTAGAATTTAGTTTAGATTATCCAGAATATATTTTAACATTAAATATAACAAATATAGGAAATATGACATTAAATAATATTACAATAAATTTGTTACAATTAGGAAATGTACCAGAAATATTATATAATCAAATTCCAATACAATCATTAAATAATATAAATATAAATCAATTACAACCAAATCAATCATATATATTACAATTTAATATATTACCATTATATATTGGATCTTCTTCATTATTACTTAATTTTAATGTAAATGGACAAAATATTGGAAATGCTCAATATAATTTAGTTGTAAATGGACCTACAAAAAATTCTTCTTTAATTGCATCAGAAAATATTAATTATATATTAATACTTGTAGGAATAATTGCATCAATAATATTTTTAATCTAGAAAAATATTAAAAATTTTTGATTATATTTTTTAGATGGACTTAAATGAAAAAATAAAATTCTTTATTAATAGAGGATTTTTCTATGAATCTCAAAGTATATATGGAAGTAGATCTGGATTTTACGATTATGGATCTTTAGGTGTATTATTAAAAAGAAGATTTGAAAATTTATGGAGAATATATTTTGGAAAATTATTTGATAATATATATGAAATACAACCTTCAGAAATAATGCATAAAAATACGTTTATTGCATCAAGACATTTAGAATTATTTAATGATCCAATTGTTGAATGTAAAAATGGACATAGATTTAGGGCAGATAAATTAATTGAGGAAAAATTAAATATTAAAGCAGAAAGTTTAACAATTGAAGAAATGAATAAAATATTTGATGAAGAAAAGATTGTTTGTCCCGAATGTGGATCAAGATTATCAAATGTTAAATTATTCAATTTAATGTTTCCAATATATGTAGGACCTGTATATGATTTATTCTTAATTTTAGAAGAATTAAAAAGAAAATACGATTTTTTAATAAAAAAATATAGAAAAATAAATGAAAAAGAACTAAATTATATAATAAAAAATTATTTGAAAAATAAAAAAATGTATTCAATAAATTTAAATAATGAAAAATATATATTTGATGAAAATAAAGAAATAATAATAAAGATTAAAAATGATGAATATTATGTTTATCCAGAAAATATTGAAATAAAAGAAGAAAATGAAAATTATTTAGAAATATTAAATAATGCTGAAGAAATAAAAGTAGATTTTAATATAAATGAATTATATAATTTAATAAAAAGTTATATTGAATTAAAGAATAATGAAATGTTTTTAAGACCAGAAACTGCACAAGGTCCATATGTAAATTTCCCAATTGAAATAATAATTAATAGATATAGATTACCTTTAGGATTATATGTGATTGGAAAAGCATTTAGGAATGAAATATCCCCAAGAAATGCGTTAATAAGAATGAGGGAATTTACACAGGCAGAATTGCAAATTTTCTTTGATTATTATAATAATCCATTTGAAAATGAATTTGAATTCTATAAAGATAAATATATTAATGTATTATTAGTAAAAGATAGGGATAAGAAATTGCCATATATTGAAAAAAGTTTAGAAGAAATATATAATGAAACAAAAATAGATAAATTCTATTTATATTTCTTATATAAAGTATTTGAATTTTATATAAATATATTAAAAATTCCAAAGGAAAGGATAAGATTTTATCAATTAGCAGATAATGAAAAATCTTTCTATAATATGTATCATTTTGATATAGAAATATATTTAGATGAAATTGGATGGACAGAAGTTGGAGGAATTCATT
>JAWDOO010000008.1:0-23575 GCA_046533775.1 Candidatus Nanopusillus sp. | reverse complement strand
GTATTCATGATATTGGAATTATCTAATTTATTAAAAACAAGTCCTGATGATACTGTAGGTAGAAAATTAAACGCATTGTTTTCTCTCGGATTTGCTCTTTTATCAATATATAATCAAAATTTAGTAAGATGGTTATTATCTTTTATTCCTAATGCTACTATAGCTATAATTGGATTTACTTTAATAGTTATTGTATTAACAATTACAAATAAAAAGATACCTTCATGGTTAAGAGCATTTTTTGCATTCCTTGTTGTAGGAATAATATTGTGGTTAGCTATAAATTCTTTAAGTATAACTGGTTCTTCCTCTTCATCTTCATCATCACTAATATCTCTATTATCATATACAATCAACTATCTTATGCAATCTGGTATTTTAGAATTATTAATTATGTTTGGATTTATATTCTTAGTATTAATGTGGTTAGCTGGTGGTGGAGAAAAGAAAGAGGAAAAGAAAGAAGAAAAAAGTGGGGGCCAAATATATGTAATACCTAAATCTAACTAAATAAAATGGATTTCTCATCATCTATTTATAATTTGTTTTCAGAATATGGCATATTTACATTTGTAGCACCTTTTTTATTAGTATTTTCATTATTATATGGATCTCTTAGAAAAACTGGTTTGTTTGGAAAGGATAATCCAAATAAAGAAAAATTGTATGCAATAATTTCTATGGTAATAGCATTCTATTATTTATATAATATATCTGATGTTATATTTACATCAAACTTTATATCATTCTTCTTTTTTGAAGTACTTGTTATATTTTTTATTCTAATGATCATTGCATTAATGGCTGGTATATCAGAACCATATAAAGGAGATGAAGAATTTGAGAGATATAAACAATATTCTCATAATGTTATTGTTGGATTTATAACGCTTACAGTTCTATTTGCATTTCTATATGCATCTTCAATAGATTTTAACGGATTTGGAGCATCCGCTCAAAATATAATAACAGAAATAATGCTTGAATTGATATATACTGGTTTACTCCCATTACTTATAGTAATAGGATTTGTACTTGCAGCTATATATTGGGTATATCACAAAGAAGAACGTCCAAAGAAAAAACGTAATATAATAAAAATTCCCACAGCATTTTTAAAAGCTATGGAGGAGTTATCAGAAAATACCAAAAAGTAAAAATTAATCATTTAAGAATTTTTTATTATATAGATTAATGGCAGTATTTATATCTAAGGATAAAAAAATTGGAGATATTGTTGAATATATAAAAAAGGGAGAAGATATAATTGTAACAGATAATAATGGAAAACCTTTTGGAGTTTTAGAAAATTCTAAAGCAATTAGATATTTATATAGGCCAGATACAAAAATTGAAAAAATAGTAAATAAAATAAAACCACTAAAAACAAATAATATAATTGATATAATAGAAAAATTAATTAATTCTAATTCTAGAGTAACTTTTGTAAGAGAAAATGGGCAAATAAAGATAGTTAATATATATGATGTATTAAAGGATATATTGAATGATAAAGATATTCTAGGAAAAATGAATCTAAATGAAATAATAAATGAAGCTTATACTATATATGAAGATGAAAATATTAAGAAAGCAATCGGTATAATGAAAGATAAGGGTATATCAAGGTTAATAGTATTAGATAAAAATAATAAAGTATCTGGAATAATTTCATTAACAGATATTCTAAAATATATGTTAACTGATAACAGTAATAATATAAGAACACCAAATGAGAAAGATTTTGATGTAAAAATAAAATCAATAATGAATAGTAAATTAATATTTGCAAATAAAGATGATAATATAGAAAAAATAATTAATTTAATGATAGAAAATAAAGTATTTTCATTGCCAATATTAGATAATGGAAATTTAATTGGAATAATAACTGCAAAAGATATATTAATACATTATTTACAATATAAAAAGGAAAAAGAATATAATTTAGTTGTTCATGGGATATCTTTAGATGAAATAGATATAAATTATATAAAGAAATTGTATGAGAGATTTTATAAAAAATATAGAAATGTTTTAGGAGAAAATATTAGATTAATATTACATATCAAAAAGGTAAATGAAGATAATGTAAATAAAAAAATATATTACCAAATTAGAGCAAAATTAATATATAATAATGGTAAATTTTCTATTGATGACCATGGATATGATTTATATTCAACAATAAAAGATATATTTTTAATATTAGAAAATGAAGCAGAAAAAATAAAACATAAAAATGAGGAAAGTTATATGCTAGAAAGTATGTTTAAAAATGATATAATATATTATCTATAAGATGATATTAATACCTGGAGATAATTTAAAGAAAAAAGATATTAACTCATATGAAAGAGATAACAATTATTATTCAAAATATATATTATTAGTAAATGAAGATAAAACTGCAAGACTTTTTGGATATTATATGCCAGAAGTAAATGACATTGTAATTGGAAAAGTAATTGATGTTCTATCTAATGGATGGTTAGTTGATATAAATTCTCCATATGTAGGAAAATTATCTTTAAAAGATGTTGGAACAGATCCGAATAATATATATACTTATGGTGATTATATATTATGTCAAATTATAAAAATTACAAAGAATAAATTAATAGATTTAGATATTAAGAAAAAGGAAAAATTAAATGATGGATTAATATTAAAAGTAGATCCTGCAAGAATTCCAAGATTGATTGGAAAAAATTCTTCAATGTTAAATTTAATTAAAGAATATTTAAAAATTGATATAATAATTGGAAAAAATGGTAGAATATATTTAAATGGTAATATAAATGATGTATCGAAGGTAGTAGATATTATTAGATTTATTATAAATAATTCATATAAGAAGGGTTTAACTGAAAAGGTTAAAGAAATTTTGGAAAATAAATAAAAATGGTAAAAAGATTTGATGATAGAGAATATAATGAACTAAGAAAAATAGATATAAAACTAAATGTAGTAGATAATGCAAAAGGATCTGCAATATTTTCATTCGGAGATACTGTTGCATTAGCTGCTGTATACGGACCAAAATCTTCAAAAATGTCTTTGGATTATGATAAAGCATTCTTAAGGGTTAGATACAATATGCTAACATTTTCTACACCTGAAAGGAAAAAGCCTACACCAGGTAGAAGAGAAATAGAAATATCTGAAGTAATTAAGAGAGCATTAGAACCGGCATTATTATTAGAAGAAATTCCTGGGAGTATTATAGATATATATATTGAAATATTAAATGCAGATGCTGGGACAAGAACTGCAAGTATAAATGCTGCATCTTTGGCATTATCTTTAGCAGGTATTCCAATGAAGGATCTAGTAATAGGTTTAGCAGTTGGAAAAGTTGGGGAAAAAATTGTTGTAGATTTAAACAAAGAAGAAGAAGATTATGATTCTGAAAAATTAAGAAAAGATCCTGAAAAATCTAAATATATAGAATATTATGGAGAAGGAAGAGCTACAGATATACCGGTTGCAATAATTCCTTCAGAGAAAAAATTTACTTTAATACAATTGGACGGAGAAATTTCAAATAAAGAATTAAATGATGCATTAAATTTAGCATTGGAAAAAGCTTTAGAAATAAAAAATTTAATGAGGAATAATATATTAAATCATCTATCTTCAGATAATTTTGTTTATTAGTATTTTTTATAACAACCTTTATAAAGTATAAAATATTTTTAGATCATTATGATAAAAAATTATAAATATTTGATGATATTAATCTTTATTCTAAACTTTACCAACATTTATTCACAATCAAATAATTATGCTTATACATGGTATAATGAATCTATAGGTACATTATATATAGATAAACAACTATTAGAATCTACTGCTAATACTCTTTCTCAATATTTTAGTACGCTTTCTCAATATTTAGGTCCCCTAGAACCAATTATTTTAAAAATTTTACCATATCTAATAGAAAATTTACCAATTCTAGTTTCATTTTTTGCTTTATTTTTTATGTCCAGAAGATTCATAAATGCTTTTAAGAGTCAAGCTCCAGAATCTGAAAAGCTTATAACCTCCTTAGTAATATCTTTACCCCTCACATTCTTCTTTTGGCCTTTTGTTATACCAATATTAATTATTGCGTTTATAATAAAAGTATTTAGAATTGGTAAATCTAAATTGGAAAGTTTTAAAGAAACCTTAGGCAAGATTAGTCCTAGATTACCAAGCTTTTTCTCAAGAATAATATCAGATGTTAAGGATTTTGATAAAGATACAGATAAAATTCTAAAAGACATAGATAAATTATATAAAATACTAAATCATCCTCAAATAAGAGGCTTATTAGATTCTATAGAAAAGAATATAGAAACTTTAAATAATATAATATCTAACCTATTAAAAGAAACTGAAAATAAAGAATTAACTCGAGATACATTAAAAGATTATTCTTCAAATTTTGATAATACATATAATAAGGCTAAAAATGAAGTCGAACAGTTAAATAGAATAATAAATAATATGCTTAGCAATTATTCTTTATTAAGAAGGTTTGGAAATAGAATATTTAGAACAAATAAATTTACACCAAAATATTTAATGGAACTAAGAAATATACTAAATGACTTGAATGTAAGATTAAATACTACATACAAAAAGGGTCAGAAAACATTCGCATATTTAAATGGATTATTAACTTTTATAGAAGCTGTTAATAGGAAATCTGAAACTAAAATAATTAATAATTTAAAAGAAATTTCTAATAATAATGCTCTTTTATCTCTAGTTAATAATAAAACTCTAATAAAACAAATACAAAACTTAAGTAACATTATCGCTGCTGTTGATAAAAATCAAAATATATCTCCATTAAAAAAAGAGGAAATATTATCTGAAACAGATAAATCTACGAAAAAATTATTTGAATCTTTACGTAAATTTAAAAGAAATCCAAAAAAATTATTATACTTGACTAATAAATTAAGTAGAAGTATTTCGAAATCTATAGCATCTAGTTATAGAGCATTTAAAACCTTCAAAAGAAAATAAAATGATGAAATTGTATTTAAGAGAATTAAATCTTTAGAAGGGTCTATTAATAAGATTCATCTCACTATCTTACAGATAATCTAAAAGACCTAAATAAACTTTACAAAAGACATGTTAATTTTTCATTTCCCAAATATTAAAGAAGATCTCTTCCTTTGAAATTCCCATCATAATTTACCAATCTTTCTAAACCTAGAGAAATACGAAATTTCTAATAAAGAATTAAATGATGCATTAAATCTAGCATTGGAAAAAGCTTTAGAAATAAAAGAAGTTATGAAGAAAACATCCTTGAATAAATATAAAGATAGCACATTATAACTTTTTATTTATTTATTTAATTTTTTATATTTATTCCTTTTTTGTTATAATTGTAAGGAAATAATTTATAAATTTTAACAAATTCATATAATAAAATGGAGGGTATAAAAAATATTAATAAGAAGTTACTAATAGCTATATTTACTGTCCCATTCTTAATAGGATTTATTTATTCAGTATATTCCCAAGGAACATCTGCACAAAACAATGCAGCAATAAGTAGTTTAGAATCAAATTCTATTATCCAATGGATTATTAACTCTTCAATTAATGGTTATTCAACTGCGGGTCAATCTTTAGCTAGTTTTATATCTATTAATGGAATACCATCTTATGTTTGGACTATTATAACATTTTTAATAGTTACTTTATTCTTTGTTGCAATATATGCATTTCTCTTTGAAATATTTATGCAAAAAATAAAAGGAGCTAATATATCTGAAAGTGAAACGATGAAAAAAGCAAAAATATTATTTATATTTATTCTAAGCATATTTTCTGCAATATCAATAGGTTATGCTATACCATTTTTACTTAATCTTTATGGATTTATTTTATTAGTACTCGCATTAGTAGCCTTATTTTTCTTTGGAAGAGCTGCTATTTCTTATGGAAAAAGCTTTCATTATGCAACTAAATCTTTTGAAGCTGATGTAAAAAAAAGTCTCTTAAAGACAATGGAAGAATTAGAAGAATTAGAGAATAAAAGAAATCTTTCTAAAGTAGATGTAAGGAATATATCAGAACTATTAAATGTATTAAAAGAAAACTATAACCTTTATGAAGAATTAAGCAAGGCTCTTGAGACTGCAGATAAGAAATTTAATGATACTTTATATTATATAAAAATGGATCATGTTGCATTTTTTAGTGGGTTAAGAAATAGATATGAAGAAACTTTAAATAAAATTATGAGTAATTTGAAAGAAGAGCAAAAAAATAAACTAAATGCTTTTTTAGATGAATTAGATAAGAAAAAAAATACTGATATAGAAGATATAGAAAAATTACGAAAAATCCGATCAATAGAAGAACTTTATTATGATGTATTAAACCAAATTAAAGAACTTGATAAAGATTCCAATATAGATAAAAAAGTTATATCGGAACTTCAGCAGATATTAGATGATGAGCATAAAAAAGCTTTGGGATATAAAAACCAAATATTAGAAAGTATAAACGACACACTAAATGAATACAATAAAGCAAAAACATTATTATTGCAGATGTTTCATAAATATGAAACTACACTTAAAAAAAAGATTAGCTCAAGACTTTGGAGCATTTTAATTGCTCATATCAAACCTGACGAATTAGAAAAATTTATAAAAAGAGAATTAGATTCAGTTGATGAAAGAATAAAATTTTTAGAAGAATTAAAAACTCGTTATTAATAATTTATTTTTCCAATATAAACTTTTTAATTGCTAAACTTTCTGCATAATCGTCTATATCTGTTGTAATTATATATCCAATAGATACCTCATGTAATCTATGACCTGCTCTTCCAATCCTTTGTATTAACCTTGTAACCTGTCTGGGTGAATTATATTGAATAACAGCATCAACATATCCAATATCTATACCAAGTTCTAAAGAAGATGTCGCAATAATTGCTTTAATTTTCCCTTCCTTAAATAATTTTTCATTTCTTTCCCTTACTTCTCTTGATAAAGAACTATGATGTATTTCAATCTTATATTCAGGTAACCAAACCTTAAATCTTGAAGACAATAATTCTGCCATTTCTCTAGTATTTACAAATATTATTACAGATCTATGTTTATCCAATATTTCCTTTATTTTTCTTAAACTCCATGCTATTTTTGGATTCCAATTATATTTCCTTGATAATTCCAAATCTTCTTCACCAATTTCTGGATAATATACTTCTATATGATATTTTTTCTCTGAATACCAATATGCAATTTTATAATTCCTATATCCAAAAATAAATTTTGCAGCTTCATCCAAATCTCCTATTGTTGCAGATAATGCAATCCTTTGAAATTCTCCAGCATAATTTACCAATCTTTCTAAACCTAAAGATAGTTGTATTCCTCTTTTTTCATTCAATAATTCATGTAATTCATCTATAATAATATATTTTAATGTTTTTAATTGTTCCCTTAATCTTTTTCCTAAAAATAATATTTGGAAAGTTTCTGGCGTTGTTATTAAAAATTCTACAGGTTTTTTGGATAATCTAGCCCTTTCTTTCTCTTCTGTATCTCCATGTCTTACTGCAACAGTTATTCCTAAATTATCACACCACCATTTTATTCTATCCAATAAATCTCTATTCAATGCCCTTAATGGAGATATATAAATTCCTAATAATTGATTTTCAATTCCTTTTTCCTTTAATTCCAATATTTTTGAAAATACTGGTAATATTGCAGCCTCTGTTTTTCCAGATCCTGTAGGTGCAACAATTAAAGTATTATTTCCATTTAATATTTCAGGAATTGCTATTTTTTGAATTGGATTAAAATCTTTGAATCTTTCAAAGAATAATTCTTCTACTTTTTTATTAAGTTTATATGTCATAGATAATTTATATATTTGAATACATTCTTTTTTAAAGTTATACTTAAGCAACAGAAATACAACAAGAAGAATAAATAATTAAAAGGATTATTAATTTATATAATGAAAAAATTAGTAGAAAATCTAATAATAAGAATTAGAAATAACACGATAAAGAAGAATTTCAATTATTTACATAAATTAATTAAAATGAAAATAATCTTAGAAAATAAATTAATTTAATAAATAAAATGGATTAATATAAAATATTAAAATTTTTAAATTTCCTTTTCTTCAATTAAAATTCCATCTAGAGTATATACTTCATATTTTTTTATTCCCTTTGCAATTGGGCCTTGAAATTCTCCAACTTCCCATAATCCAGCTAAATCAGAAAATGCAGGTAAAAATATAATTACTTTATTATCTTTATATCCAATTACAAAAACTTTTTCATATATACTTTCTCCAATACTTGTAGAAATACTTTTTGCAAAATGATGATGCCCAATAACATAATATTTTCCATTTAATCTTGTATTTAAATTTCCATGAGTAAATACAACATTTTTTATTTTTAATGCCTTCAAAATTTTAACATTATTTATTCCATTAATTAATTCTTCAATATCTCCGTCATGATTCCCCTTTATTATATATATTTTCTTGAAATATTGAGAAATTTCATTTATAAAGTATGGAATATCTGACATTTCTTGTAAACTTGTTTCAGGTATGTTATGTTTTAAATCTCCATCAATTATTAAATACTTTATTTTATATTTTTCATAAATTTTCTTTATTTTATTTATATAATAATTTACTTGGGAAGGAATATTTATTCCCTTTTTATATAATTCCCTTTCTATCCCAATATGTAGATCAGAAATAACTAAAATTTTATTAAAAAATATTAAACCTTCGGTTCCAGTAAATTTAAGCATTAATTAAAATACTCTTTATTTGATTTATATCTTTTGCATTTTTTATTTTTTCCCTTATTTCCTTTACTTTATCTATATTATCAATTAATAAAACAATATCCCCCAAAGCTTGTCCAGGTATTCCTTTATTAAATCTAACTCTTAAATTACCCTTATTTCCATGTATATCAACAATTTTTCCAATAAAAATCTTCTTTCCTGGACTTACCCATATTATATGCTTTCCAATATATTTACTTGCCTCATACTTATTATTTATATTTTCAAATTTTACTATCACTTGATTTTGATATGTATGGTGCCTACCCATCCTATAATTTAATATTACTCCCTTCATCTCTATTTTGATATATAATAATCTTTAAATATTTTATTTAGTATGCCAATTATATTATTATCTAAATAATTTAAACCATCTTTGCTAATATCTTTAATCATTTCTTCTCTATATTTTGGATCATTAAATGTGCCAATTTTATTCCCATTATTATCATATATATCAATTCCATTTTCTGTTACTATATATAATTTAGATTTTGACAAATATAGATCATAGTTTTTATTTTTTTCTTTATCGATTATTGAATACTTAAATCTCAATAATATTTCTTCCCTCTTATTCTCAATTAAATTTCTTATATTTCTAATATGATATAATAAAGATTCTTTTAATTTTTCCATTTCAATTATATCATACTTCTTTTCCTTATAATTCTTAATATCATTTTCCAAATTTTCTAATCCATTATATTCTATTGGCATTTTTTCTTTTACATAATCTTTATATTCAACATTAAATAAATCTTGGAACTTTGTTTTCAATTCCTCATACATTAATATATAATTATCCATTATCTTCTTTTCATTCTCTTTATCAATAATTTGCTTTATATTTTTCATTTCAGATATAAATTTCTCAGCCTTTTCAAATACATTCATTAAATCTTCATATTTATATTCATTTACTTTACCATGCTCAAAATCTTTTCTCATTTTCCATACTTCAGATAATATATTTACATATTCAATATTCAATATTCCCTTATCTACAAACAATTTTTTTAACATATCTGGAGTTTCTTTTGGATCTCCTGGTAAAAAACCGGAATCCATTATTACTGCCTGAGCAGAAGTAACCATTGCAACTGCCAAATCTTCAATTATTAAATTATTTATAATATTTTTCAATTTATTTCTAGCCTCTTTCAATGCATTTTCTGCAGCAATTATATATTTATTAGCAGCCTCTTGCGATGGTTTTATAATTCCTTTTAATAATAATTGTTTCCATGCAATAAACATTCCTCTATCATATAATGGTATTCCATCCCTTAAGAATGTAATTATTACAGGATTTGATTCTGACATTGCCAACCAGAATTCTGTTAAAGTATAAACTTGCGGATGCAATTCTTTATTAGAGTTTACCAATATTTTGGCTTCCATTGCTTTATTTAATATTAAATCCATTAATTTTATTTTTAATTCTTCAAATGTATGCTGTTTAACATCTGTATCATCAATTACAACATATATATCTACATCAGAAGATTCAACACTTCTCCCCTTTACTTGAGATCCTGCTAAAACATATGCAACAACATATTTCTGTAATATATCAATTATTAATTTTTTATGAACACTAGTTAACCTAAATATTTCAAATATTCCTTTATCATATATTATATTTCCAATTGCTAATAAATCTAATAATTCAAATCTTGAATCCATCGCAATATTTTTTATATCTTCAATCAATAAAACATGTAACCATATATCCAACTTTTCATCTTTTATTTTCTGTAAATATTTTTCTAAAAAAGATGTCTTCAATTTTATTTTTTCTTCTGGACTTAAACCAAAATCTGATAAAATTATTATCCAATGTTTATAAGCTTCTATCTCTCTTTTATATTTTTCAAATAAATCATCCCTTACCATTATTGAACTATAATAAATTAATTCTTTCAATAAATTCATTATGTTTTCATTCTTTTCTTTAAATTCCATTATTCCCATTACTTTATCTTTATATTCACTATTCAATATATCATCCTTAAGATCTGCCATAGAATAATCTTTAAAATATTTATTTATATTCTTTTTTCAAACCACTGATTTAATAATTTATAATCTACATCTTTTTTTATTTCTTCTCTTTCTTCCTTTTTTTCAGAACTTAAATAATTTTGACTCATTTTTATTAATTCTGTAGTTATATAATTTTTTAATTCTTCTAAAAAAGAAGGATCTTCCTTAAATCTATTAAAATATATTTTAATATTGTCATCTTTAAATCTAGGTATAACATTAATAACAATATGCTTATATTTTTGTCCAGTTTCTCCAGAAGATAATAGAATATTTAATCCATCAAATTTTAATTTATTTTTTAATATTATTGATATATATTTTGAAATTGTAAACATTTTTTGATTTATTTCATCATTTAAACTTGTATAATCTTCTATATGTAATTTTGGAAATATTAAAAAAGATCCTTTTGAGGGGGGTAAAATATCTAATACACACATTATATCATTATCTTCATATAAAATATAAGATGGCAATGTTTTATTTGCAATTTTACAATATACACAGTCATCCATAGAAAATTATTAAATCTTGATAGTTATTAATCTTTTATGATAAATTACTTAATAATCATCATATCAGTTCTTATACCCTTACTTATATATGCTTTTCTAATATATTTATCTGAAAACATTATATTAAAGTATATTGGAAAATATTCAAAGTATTATTCTTCATGGCCAGAACATTATTTATTAATATATACAGCAGGAATGGCTTCTGCTTTACAATCTTTTCTACCAGGTTTAGTAGTAACATTGAATGGAGACCCAAAACTAGGATATTATTTTCAATTATATAATGTAGTATTAGATTATACAATTACCTTAGGTACTTTTATATTAGCATTTAATTTTGAGAAAGGAATACTCGATAGCAATGTACTTTCCTTAATTATGATTTCAATAATGGCACAAGTTATTGTATTAATATTTAAACAAATAAATTTTATTTCTGGATCTATTTTATACATCATATTTATTATAATTTCCATATTTTTATTATATAAATATAGAAGAAAAAGTGAAAAAAATATATATATACCAAAAAGTTCATTTTATGAATATTTTAAGGCAACGGTTTTTTCTTTAGAAGTTGCTCTAGCAATATCAATAATATATATTGGTGGAAATATATTAAATAATATTTCAAATACTTTACAGGAATTAAATCTTTCTATACCATTAATTGGTTATATAATATCCATAATTTTATTTACATTACCAGATATATTATATGGTCATTTTTCTTGGTTTAAAAAGAAGAATCTTAATATTAGTATAGCATCAATATCAGGAGAAGAAATATCAGAATTTACAATATTTACAGGAATTCTTGGAATGATATCTCCAATAAAATTTTCTAGTCAAGATATTATACCAATTATTTCATCATTTTTAGTTTTATTAATTTCTGTCATAATTTTATATATATCTTCATATAAAAGAAGAATACCAAGATGGGTTGGATTTTTATTAATTTCCTTAGGTCTTATACTTGGATTCATAGATGGTATAGCAAATCTATCATAATTTAAAAATATTATTGTCATTTATTATTTTGAATGAGGAGAAGTTCAAGGAGATGGAAAAAATACTTAAGATCTAGATGGAAATGGCAGAGAAGAAGAATTAGAGAAGAAAAAAGATTAAGAAAAATAACTAGAATGAGAGCTTTATAAATATTAAGATTTTTAAAATATTATAGTAATATTTTGTTAGTATAGCCATGTACATCATATACAATATGATGTACATGGCACATATGTAGAGAATATCTGAAAGGGGATAATTGCAGCGGAATCTGCGGCCGTACTTTTCGGGCTAGGCCCGCAGCGGAAATCCGCCGAATTCCCGTTGATCCTGCGGGGGGCCATCGCTATCTCCCTCCGACTAACCCATGGGAGGCTAGGGATACCGGGTAAGGTATCCCGCCGCACGGCTGAGTAACACGTCGATAACTCTATCTCGGGAGGAGAATATCCTCGGGAAACTGAGGGTAATTCTCCATAGGAAATAGGGTGTGGAATTCCCCTATTTCCGAAAGGGACTGGGATAATCCCTCCCAGTTCCGCCCGAGAGGAGGTCGGCGGCCTATCAGGTAGTTGGCGGGGTAATGGCCCGCCAAGCCTAAGACGGGTAGGGGCCGTGAGAGCGGGAGCCCCCAGATCGGCACTGAGACAAGGGCCGAGGTCCTACGGGATGCACCAGGGGCGAAACCTCCGCAATGGGCGAAAACCTGACGGGGGGAGGGAGAGTGCCTGGGGTTTTCCCTAGGCTTTTTGGGAGTGTAAAAAGCTCCCAGAATAAGCAGTGGGCCAGAGGGGTGGCAGTCGCCACGGGAATACCCCCGCTGCGAGCGATGGCCTCGATTACTGGGCCTAAAGGGGCCGTAGCCGGGCTAGTGTGACCCCTGTGAAATCCACGGCAATAATTCCGTGGGCGTGCAGAGGTTACTACTAGCCTAGGGGACGGAAGAAGCCAAGGGTATTCCCGGGGGAGTAGCGAAATGCAGCAATCCCGGGAAGACTACCCGAGGCGAAAGCGCTTGGCTATTCCGATCCCGACGGTGATGGCCGAAAGCTGGGGGATCAAAAGGGATTAGAGACCCCTGTAGTCCCAGCTGTCAACGCTGTGGGCTACCTGCTGGGTGGACCTAGAGTCCACTCAGTGGGGTAGGGAAGCCGTTAAGCCCACCGCCTGGGAAGTACGGCCGCAAGGCTGAAACTTAAAGGAATAGGCGGGGGGGCACACAAGGGGTGGGGTGTGCGGTTTAATGGGACCTAACACCGGAAACCTTACCGGGAGCGACAGCAGGATGATGGTCAGGCTGAAGACCTTACCGGACACGCTGAGAGGAGGTGCATGGCTGCCGTCAGCTCGTGCCGTGAGGTATCCTGTTAAGTCAGGAAACGAGCGCGACCCGCACCCGTAGTTACGACGGAGAGGGTTTCCTCTCCGGTACACTACGGGAACTGCCGGGGAAACCCGGAGGAAGGCGCGGGCGACGGCAAGTCCGCATGCCCCTAATCTCCCGGGCTACACGCGCGCAACAATGGGCGGGACAATGGGAACCGACCCCGAAAGGGGAAGGAAATCCCAAAAACCCGCTCTCAGTCCAGATTGAGGGCTGTAACTCGCCCTCATGACGGTGGAATCCCTAGTAATCGGGGGTCACTATTCCCCCGGTGAATACGTCCCTGCCCCTTGCACTCACCGCCCGTCAAGCCAACCGAGTCGTTTCCTGGTGAGGCCCGTTAAAGCGGGTCGAACTGGGAAACGGCGAGGGGGGCTAAGTCGTCACAAGGTAGCCGTAGGGGAACCTGCGGCTGGATCTAGTTAATTCCGCTGCAATCCCCAAATAAAATTTTCTTATATTATAAAATAATGTTTGAAATAAAGTATAGAGATGGAGCTGGAAGAATAGGAATTATTAGATA
Organism: Candidatus Nanopusillus sp.; assembly: GCA_046533775.1. Classification (GTDB taxonomy): domain Archaea; phylum Nanobdellota; class Nanobdellia; order Nanobdellales; family Nanobdellaceae; genus Nanobdella. The sequence continues at coordinate 9,223 of JAWDOO010000008.1, read as the reverse complement.
TAAAAATAAAAAATTAGAAACACCATTACTTTTACCAGTTATAAATCCATATAAAAATATTTTACCAATAGAAATAATAAAAAAATATAGAATTAATGCAATAATTACAAATGCATATATATTATATAGAAAAAAATTTGATGGTGATATACATAAATTCTTAAATTTTGATGGAATTATTGAAACAGATTCTGGATCATATCAAATGCTTCATTATAAAAAAGATTTAGAAATAAATAATAGAGAAATTATTGAATACCAAATAAAAATAAATTCAGATATATTAAATGTTTTAGATATACCAACAGATATTGATAAGTCAAAAGAAGAGGCTGAAAAGGAATTAGATATTACAATTGAAAGAATAAAGGAAGGAATAAAATTAAAGGGAGATAGATTAATTAATGGAGCAATACAAGGTGGAATTTACATTGATCTAAGAAGAAAAGCTGCTGAATATTTAAAAAATTTAGATGTAGATATATTTGCAATTGGTACAATTGTTCCATATATGATAAAATACAATTTTTATAAGTTATTAGAATTGGTAATCGAACCAAAAATTTTATTACCATTTAATAAACCTATTCATTTATTTGGAATGGGCCATACATTGATAATTCCACTATCAATATATTTAGGTTTTGATATATTTGATTCTGCCTCATATATATTATTTGCTAAAGATAAGAGAATATTAACACCATACGGTACATTTAGATATGATGAAATAAAAGACTTTTATATTGAAACTAAAAATAATATATATCATATAGAAGAAATAAAAGATTATAATAATGAAGAATTAATAAAAATATTAGCAGAACATAATCTATATAGTTTAATTAAAGAAATTGAAATTACAAAAGATGCTATAAAAAATGAATATTTAACAGATTTAATATTAATTAAGGCTCATACACATTATTCATTATATAAAGCGACAAAATTAATTTTAGAGAAATATTATAATTATTTAAAATCATTAGAACCAATAAGAAAAAGATCTGGGATATTTTATGGAGGAGAATTAAATGAAATTAGAGTAGATGTTAAAAGAGCATTGGAAAGAATAAATGAGAGAGTTGATAAAAAAGATATTGAAGATATATTTGATTATATATATCCATTTAATTCATTTAAAAATGTAAAATGAACATATATGAAAGATTAACAAAAAGGGAAATTAGAATTTCAAAAAAATTCAAAAGAAATTCTAATATAAATATAATTGCACTAGAATCAAATACAAAAGATTTTGTATTAGATATAATAAATAAAATAGATAAAAAATTCAATATGGGATTTAAAATTAATTTAAATATATATAAAAAAATTGAAGAAATTGAAATAAAGGAAAATTCAATATTAATATTACCAATAGAAGGTGTTTTCTTATCTTTTTTATTATATAATTATAAAAAAGAAGAAAAATATAAATATTTAATTCAAAAGAAAAATAAATATTTTTATAATATTGCATATAATGTATCAGAATATTATATATCAAAATATTTAAATAAAGAACCTTATATATTTACAGATTATAAAGATATGCTAAATTTTATATATGAAATAGTTTCTATGAAGGAAAAATATGTTTTTGGCATAAAAAATATTTTAGATTATCTTTCAAAATATTATTTATAAAAATTATACATTAAATATAAATAATGCCAGAATTCATGATTAGGGGATATACATTGGATCAATTAAAAAGTATGAGTATTGAAGAATTTGCCCAAAAAGTTGTGAATAGTAGGACAAGAAGAACATTATTAAGAAGATTAAAAATTGGATTTCCACCAGAATGGGAAAATTTCTATAAAAAATGCTATTTACAATTACAGGGAAAATATAAGAAAACAATAAAAACACATTCAAGAGAAATTATTATATTGCCTTCAATTGTTGGTGCAAAGGTTGGAGTATATAATGGAAAAGAATTTGTTGAATTTGAAATAAAACCAGAAATGATTGGAAGAAGATTGGGAGAATTTGTTCATACAACAAAGAAAGTTCAACATTCAGCACCAGGTATTGGAGCTTCTAAATCTTCTAAGTTTATGAAAGCAAAGAAATAATTTTATATATTTATATTTATTAAAAACATACCTTTTGGAACAATTGGAATTATAATATTAAATAATATTATAACCATAAATAGAAATATTGCTACATATTTTGCACCGGCTTTATAAGAATCATCATACATCTTTCCCATTGATAATCCAGCAAAAACTGCTTGGATTATTGACATATAATACATTAGATTATTTATAAAATTAAAATTAACATTTGAAGCCTGTCCAGGTAATGAAATTTGTAAGAATGGTAATAAAAATATTTGAAATGTAAATACTATACCTAAGAAAAAAGCGAATACAATATAAGAATGAATTATATTTTCATGTATTTCTGCCTTTTTATCTTCTTTTATTTTTCTAATTTCCATTATACTATTTATGATTGCTTCCAAGCCTTGTTCAAGATTTCCACCTTCCTTATATATATCTATTAAAGATTGTATAGTTCTCTTAATCATTCTATTATTACTTTCCTCTGCAAATTCTGTAAATGAATCTTCAATACTAACACCCCAATCAATTCTTGAAGATAGATTTTTTACTAGTTCATTAATTCTTCCATAATCATTTTTTTCCAATTGCTTTAATGCAATTGGTAATGATAGTCCGGATTTTAATAATCCAATCAAATCAATTGAAAATCTAATAAATTGTTCCTCTTTTTCTTTTTCTATATTATTAACAATTGTTTGATAGATTAAATATGGAAATATACCAACTATTATCCCAGTTACAATTGAATTTAAAATACTAAAATTAAATATAAAATAAAATAAAAATATAAGAACTATAATAATAAGTATGTCAATTATTTCTTCCTTCATTCTTTTGTTAATTTATCAAACAATATTATAAAGCCAATATTAATAGCAGGTAATCCTACATATGTAATTATTTCTAATATTCCTTGAATATTCAAATTGTATGTTTGTTGTAATATTGATAATAACATTACTCCGACTGATATTATTATCATTGGAATTGTTAATACCATTCCAACATATAAATCTGAAAATGTCTTCATTACCTGATTAATTTTCTTTAAAAATGAATTATATCTAATCATTTCTTGCTGAGAATATAATATTAAAAATTCTGATATCTTTCTTCCAGACGTAATTGTTAATATTAATTCATCTAAAAAATCTTTTAGATCTTTTGATAACGTATCATCCGCAACAGATCTTAATGATTCTACTAATCCTTCTCCCAAACTTATTTTATCATATATTTTTTTAAATTCTTTTGATAAATATCCATATTCCTCAGTTTCACTTATTATTTTTATTATATACTTTATTTCTATCCCAGCATCTGCTAATGATGCCATATGTATTATAGCAAATGGTAAATTTCTATTTATATCTTCTTCTATACTCTGTTTTTTATAATTGAAATATAGTATAAGTAATCCTACTACAGATAAAAATGCTATTAAACCATAAATTAAATAGAAAATATTTAGAAGATATAATGATATAAATATTGAAATAATAATAATAATTGATGAAAATAAAAATATAATAGATAAAAATTCATCGGGTTCTATATTATAATATGCCTCTTTTAATGAATATTTTAAATAGAAATATAATTTTGGACTATTATTTAAAATTCTTCTAGATATTCCTCCAAATATTTTATATGAAAATCTTATTAATATATTTTTAATCTCTTGATAATAATTTATTTTACGTTCTTCAGTTAATTTTAATTTAAATTTTATTTTCTTCTTTTTTTCTTCCTTCTTTCTAAATAGTACATTTGATGCCTCAATAAATTTCTTACCAATCTTTATTTCTTCTTTCTTAAATATTTCTGGATAAACTTTACTAATATAATTTATTGTATCATTTATTTTCATTTCATAATATTGTATATTTTTATTTTCTTCTTCATTTTTTTCTTCTATATTCTTTAGAAATTCTATTACTTTTTGACTATTATTTATTAAATTAATTAAATCATATAATATTAAGTATTTAGATTTTTCTAAATATTTTATTTTCTTTTCAATTATTGTTAACCTTCTTTTATATTCTTTTTCATCAAAATATCCATCCAAATATAATTTATAAAAATATTTCTTCATTTCTTCCTTTCTCTTTATTTCTCTTAAAATATTTTTTAATTTATCAATATATCTTTCTATTTCTTCTATATCCCTTTCTAAGTTTATCAGAACATTTTTATTAATCATTATGAATAGTTTATATATTCTAGAGTATATTAATCTTTATCATGATAAACATTAAATTTATTAATGATATAAAAATAAATGTACCTAAAAATAAATTTGAAACAAATATAACCTATCCAATTGTAGAACCTTTTTCATATGCACATATATATTTTGATAGAAGTACATATGATCTTGTTTACGAAATAATAGAGCCAAAATTAACTGAAAATGAGGAAAAAATATATAAAAATATAATTTTTTATATTGAAAAATTATTATATATTAAATTATCTGAAATTAGTAATTTAAATGATGCTATAAATTATTTACAAAGATTATATGATTTTGTATTAAATGATTTAGGAATACAATTAGGACAATCCTCTTATGAAAAAATATTTTATTATATTTTTAGGGATCTTTATGGATATAATAAGGTAGATTCTTTATTAAGAGATCCATTGATTGAAGATATTGAATGTTCCGGTCCAGGTTATCCAATATTTGTTGTTCATAGATATTTTGGAAATTTAAGGACAAATATAATTTTAAATGATAAAGAAATTAGAGATTTAATTGAAAAATTTGCTTTGAGGGCTGGAAAACATATATCATATGCAGAACCAATTTTAGATGCAACATTACCAGATGGATCAAGAATAAATGCAACATATTCACAAGAAATTACTACACATGGTCCAACATTTACAATAAGAAAATTTAGGGAAATTCCATGGACCCCAATAGAATTAATAAGATTAGGAAGTGCAACTCCAGAAATATTTGCATATTTATGGCTAGCAGTAGAATTTAGAAAGAATATAATCATAATTGGAGGTACAGCTTCTGGAAAAACAACAATGCTAAATGCGATATCTATGTTTATACCACCAAATGCTAGAATTGTTTCAATTGAAGATACAAGAGAAATAAAGTTATATCATCCAAACTGGATTCCTTCCGTAGTAAAATATTCTTCTGATAAAAATAGAGAAATTGATATGTTTGAATTATTAAGGATGTCTTTTAGACAAAGACCAGATTATGTAATTGTTGGAGAAGTAAGGGGAGAAGAAGCATACGTAATGTTCCAAGGAATGGCTTCTGGTCACTCATCTTTATCAACAATGCATGCTGAAAGTACAAGAGCTCTAATAAGTAGATTAACAACGCCACCAATAAATTTATCTCCAACATTAATTGAATTATTAAATGTTGTCGTAATAATGCAACATGATAATTTTATTGGAACAAATTTGAGGAGAATTAAAGAAGTTAATGAAATTATAAGATATAATAAATTTAATATTGCATATAAATGGAATCCTTTTAAAAGAGAATATTTAGAAAATCCTAAGAAATATTTGTTTAAATTAATTGAAAATGATTATGGAATAAGATACAAAGAATTGTATGATGAATATATTAAAAGAGTAAAATTATTATATAGATTATCTGAATTAAATATTTCAGATTTTCAAACATTCAGTAAAATTATACAAATGTATTATTATAATAAAGAAAATGTTTTGAGATATTATAATATTGAATAAAATTTGGGGGTCGAGGGAATATATAGTCTCACGGGAACTTCAAGCGGTCGGCTGAACTCCTTTTCGGAGCTTACACCGCCGCTCTGAGTCGGATCTTTTATCCGACCCCTTAATGGCTGCCTATTTTTGAGGAGGGCTTCACCCTTAGATGCTTTCAGGGCTTATCCCCTAGGGCGTAGCTACCGGGCATGCCCTTCTCGGACAGCCCGTATACCAGAGGCCCCGGCCCGCCGTTCCTTTCGTACTAGGCGGACCTTCCCCTCAGGCAGCCAGCACTTCCGACAGTTATAACCGAACTGCCTCGCGGCGTTCTGAACCCATCTCACGATCCCCTTTAATGGGTGGACACCCCCACCCTTGGCGGCTTCTGCACCACCAGGATGGGGAGAGACGACATCGATGTCGCAAACCGCGGGGTCAATGGGGGCTCTCGCCCGCGACGGCGCTGTTACCCCCGGAGTAGCTTTTCCGCCAGCCCGTACCCCCACTAGTGAGAGTACGGGGTTCGCTAGGCCCGGGTTTCCCCCCTGTGCCCCTTGATGATCAGGGCACAGTCAGGCCAGCTTTTGGCCTTGTCCTCTACGGCGGATTCCTGACCCGCCTGAGCTGACCTTATGGACCCTGCCGATATCTTTTCGGCAAGGTGCCGCCCCAGCCAAACCGCCCACCTGCCGCTGTCCCCTTTCGGGTTAGCCCTGAAGAACCCAGAGGCGGGTGTTTCATCGTCGCATCCTTCCTACCTAGCGGCAGGAATTCATTGCTCCCCGCTACCCTACACACCAGGTTCTTCAGAGCAACAACAGGCTGCGGTTAAGCTTCACGGGGTCTTTTTTACCCATCGGAAGTCCCTGGCCTTCTCACCAGGATAGCTTTTCAGGGGGCGCCGGCCCGGGACAGTGGCGGGCTAGTTACGTCGTTCGCAGAGCCAGCATTTAACTGGCAAGGCATTACGCTACCTTAAGAGGGTCAGAGTTACCCCCGCCGTTTACCGGTCCTTACCCCCCTTGAACGGGGGATTCAGATACCGGTGCTGAGCAGACGTCACCCCCAGTACAAACCCTTTCGGGCTTGCTGAGAGCTATGTTTTTGATAAACAGTCCGCCCGCCCTTGTCACTGCGACCTGCGGTCCACACCGCAGGCATCCCTTCTCCCGAAGTTACGGGACCAATTTGCCAAGTTCCCTAGACCGGCTTGACCCCCACGGCCTTAGGCTCCTCACCCAGGGGACCTATGATGGATTTCGGTACGATCGCTCCGAATCGCATCCTTTCCCTTTTCATTGCCGGAAGGCCTCGGCATAACCCTTTCGGGCCCATCAGGGTTTAGACCGGTTCTCGCCATGACGGCACTCTCCGGTCCTATCCCCCTTGGCACAGTAAGTGGGTTTTACCCCACCCCTGTGTATGCCTAGCCTTCCGGGTCGGGAAAGGATGTTGCGTTACCGCATCTATCGGAGCGGTAGGGGAATATTAACCCCTTTCCCTTTCTCCAGACTCCACTCGGAGCCTGGATTAGGATCGACTAACCCCAGGCTGATCTTCATTGCCTGGGAAACCTTTCCCCCTTCGGCCAACGGGATTCTCACCCGTCTGATTCTTACTACCGCGGGGATCTTCATTCCCGACGGCTCCAGGCTCCCTTTCAGGAACCCTTCTAGGCCATCGGGACGCCCGCCTACCTCACACTGGCAATGCCAGCGGACCGAGGTCTCGGCGGCTGGCTTAGACCCGTCCGTTTTCGGAGCCTATCCCCTCGTCGGGTGAGTTGTTACACACTCCTTAGATGATGGCCACTATTAGGCCCACATCCCCGATGTCTTAGGGGACAGACTCCTTCAAAATCGTTCAGCCAGCACTTTGGGGCCTTAACCTCGGTCTCGGTTGTTCCCGTCTCGGAATTGCGGCTTTCCCGCAATCCCCGTTTCCCGGGCTACGGACCCTATGGCTTCGGAGTTGGACTCCGTACGGAAACCCGTACAGAATCCGTCTCTCTACACCATAGGGATCCTAACCCGAGACCTGGCTGGGGTCAGTTTCGGCGGGGACCGGCTATATCCGGGCCCGAGTGGCTTTTCACCTCTACCCCGAGGTCATGAGAGAGGTAAGCCCCACCTCTTCGGGCCTCCACGGGAAACCCCGCTTCGCCCTGCCCCGGGGTAGATCGCCCGGTTTCCGGTCATACCCGAGTGACTAAACCGCCCTTATAGGACAGCGCCCCTCACCTGGAAACCAGGTTACGGGCTTTCGGTTTCCCTATGGCTTCGGTATAACCTTAACCTCGCCACTCGGGTATACTCCCCCGCAAGTTCTTCAAAACTCACGGTAGAACTAGCTAGCACCTTATCTGGTACTCACCTGTCACCAGATTTTCCCAGATAAGGTGCTTAACTAGCCCTACCAGACAATCCCCGCCCGGTTTCAGGCTCTTTTCACCCCCTACCAAGGGTTCTTTTCACCTTTCGGTCGCCCTACTAATACGCTATCGGACTCGGAGAGTATTTAGCCTTGGGGGCTAGTTTCCCCCAAATTCCCGACGGAAATTCAACCGCCGGTACTCCGGAAACGAGAAATCCCATTATTATATCCTCATACGGGGCTGTCACCCTCTACGGCCCCGGACTTTCACCGGAGTTCTGAGGATATAATAACGGGAAGCTCCCGTTCCTTTACCCCACATCTCCTCTAAATTACTTTAGAGGATTCGGTTTGGGCTTCTTCCCTTTCGGTCGCCCCTACTCAGGAAATCACAAATTGTTTTTTATTCCTGCGGGTACTAGGATGTTTCCCTTCCCCGCGTTCCCCTCCCTTACGGGATGCCTTTCGGCAGGATATCCCATTCGGGAATCTGGAGATCAACGGTTGCATGCACCTTCCTCCAGCTTTTCGCAGCTTGCTGCGCCCTTCTTCGGCTTCCGAGCCCGGGCATCCACCGGGCGGGTTCCTGAGACTATATATTCCCTCTCATTCCCCTCATTTTTATCATCAGGCTCACTTCTCTACCTTTGGTAGAGAAGATCATATACATAATATTAAATAATATAATATTTAAAAATGTATCATTAGATTTCTTCTACTATGAGAGAAAGCAATTTAGATAAGAATTTCAATTTCTCTGAATGGTATAACAATATAGTAAGAGTTTCCAAGATTATTGATGATAGATATCCTATAAAAGGAATGCCTGTTTATTATCCAAATGGATATTTCGCAATTAGAAAGATATTAAATATATTAGAAGATGAATTAGAAAAAAATGGGTTTGAACCATACTGGTTTCCAATATTAATTCCATATGAAATATTTAAAAGGGAAAGTGAACATATAAAAGGCTTTGAATCTGAAGTATTTTATGTTACTCCATCAAAACCAATAGAAGAAGAAAAAGATATAAAATATATATT
>JAWDOO010000007.1:0-28389 GCA_046533775.1 Candidatus Nanopusillus sp. | reverse complement strand
TACGTACATACATTAAATTGTACATTATCTGCAATACAAAGAACATTAACATGTATAATGGAAAATAACTATGATTATAAAAATAATAGAATATTAATACCTGGAATATTAAGGCAATATGCTGGAAAAGATTTTATAACAAAATAGCCGCGGAGGGGATTCGAACCCCTGATGAAGAGGGTCTGCAGCCCTCCCCCTTAGGCCACTCGGGCACCGCGGCATATTAAATTTTTAATATTCTCTTATTATAAAATTTCTTATTATTTATATCATAATCATATAAAATTGGTGTTGCAGGTTCAATTTCTAAATTTAGTATTTGTTCTTCATTTAAATTTTCAATATATGAAACAATTGACCTTAAGCTATTTCCATGAGCAACAACTAAAACATTTTTATTTAATTCTAAATCTCCCTTTATTGCCCTTTCAAAAAATGGTAAAGTTCTTTTTTGTGTATCTTCTAAACTTTCCCCATTTGGAGGTTTTACTTTTAAACTTCTTCTCCATAATTTTACCTGTTCTTTTCCATATATTTCTGCAACTTTATCCTTATTTAATCCTTGTAGATCACCATAATGTCTTTCATTTAAGCTAATATCTTTTATTATTGGTATATTATATCCTAATGTTTTTATAATAATTTCTAATGTTTCAATTGCTCTTGATAATAAACTTGTATATGCAATATCAAATTTTATATTTAATCCTTTTAATATTTCTCCAGCCTTTTTTGCCTGTTCTCTCCCTTCATCTGTTAATGGTACATCTACCCATCCAGTAAATCTATTTTCTTTATTCCATAATGATTCACCATGCCTTATTAAACATAGTATGGGCATATTAGTTATTATCTCTTAAATACTTATATACTTGTTTTCCCAATAATGTTAATTTATAATATGTATGATGCATTCTAACCTGAAATTGTTTCTTTAATCTTGCTTTTGTTCTCTTAACAGTTTTAATATGTACTTCTTCAATCAAACCAATTTCTTTTAATTCTTCTAATATCTTAATTACTTTATTAATATCAATTTTTGTATATTTTGATATGTTTTTTGCATAATCTAAATTCGCAATCTTTAAGTGATTTAGAACTTTAAAATAATCAGGATCATCTTTTAACATTTTTGCCAATAATTTTATTTCTTCTGACATATATTTAATAATTCTGAAAAATGTATATGTTTTATGAATCCAAAGGATGATCCCGAAAAGAAGCATTTTTATACATATTGTATAAATGATAAAGATTTTATAAAAAAAGGAAAAAGGGTGGAATTGTTTATATTTTATGAATATATAGAAAAGACATTAAATGAATTTCCGAAAATAAATGATGAAATTTTAGAAATAATTAGACTATTTTTAAATAATATATATTTATTGATATCTAAACCTGAAGAAAATGAAAAATATTTAAAATATGTAATATATATTGAAGAAAAGGCAGAAGAATTGGAAAAAATTGGTAAAGAAAAAATAAGGAATTTTATAGATTTTTCAGATATAGATGATGAAGAAATCAAAAAATTAAATAATTTGAGAATAAATATAAGAATATTAGAAGATCTATTTTGGTTAGTAGTTAAAAATAAAGAAATACCAAATAATGGTTTATATTTAGTTATACCACATTTCTTAAATGTATCATCAAAATATGTATTTTATTATATTGCGGTTAAATATTATGATAAATTAAAACCAATTAAAAGATTAGATAATATTGAAGTAAAATATAATGAGGAAAAATATAGAGAATATTTAAATAAATATAAAAATAAAAGGCTAGATGAATATATATAAAAATTTTTTAAAAAAATTTGATTATGAAATTTAGTATAATTACCTTAGGATGTACATTAAATAAAGCTGAAGGAGATATAATGAAAAATATACTAATTAAAAAGGGATATCAATATACAGAAAATCCTGATGAAAGTGAAATATTAATAATAAATACATGTACTGTTAAAGGACCTACAGAAGCAAAGTCAATAAAATTATTAAATAAATATAAAGATAAAAAATTAATTTTAGCAGGTTGTTTAGTACAACATCAACCCGAATTATTTAAAGGATATCCATTAATTGGTTTAGATCATATAGATGAAGTAGATAAAGTTTTGGAAGATTATTTAAATGGAAAAATAGATGTACTAATTGATAGAAAAAATATAAATAAATTGCTATTACCCTCTATAGATCAATATCCAATAAAAACAATAATATTACAAGAAGGATGTTTATGGAATTGTTTATATTGTGCTACAAAATTAGCAAGGGGTAATGCAAAATCATATCCTCCAGAATATATTTATAAAGAAGTAAGAGATGCAAAATTAAAGGGATTAAAAATTATATATTTTACAGGAACAGATCTGGCAACATATGGTTATGATTTAAATATTGATTTAGCAGATTTATTATTTGGATTAAAAGATATTAAAGGAGAATATTATATAAGGATTGGAATGGCAAATCCAGGAATTTTAAATAAATTTATTGATAAATTATTAGAATCTTATGATAATGAAAATATATTTAAATTCTTTCATATACCGGTTCAATCAGGATCAAACAATGTATTGAAAACTATGGGTAGGGGATATAATATTGAAGATTTCTATGAATTGGTTGAAAAAATAAGGAAAAGATATTATGAAGGAACAATTTCAACAGATATAATTGTTGGATATCCTACAGAAACTGAAGAAGATTTTAAAAAGACATTAGAATTAGTTGAAAATATAAAATTTGATATAATAAATATATCAAAATATTGGCCAAGACCAAAAACATTATCATATAAATTATATAAACAATTACCTGGTCATATTGTAAAAGAAAGATCTAGAAAATTAAAAATTATATTTGATAAATATGCATATGAAAGAAATAAAGAATGGATAAATTGGGAAGGATATGCAGTTGTGGAATCAAAGGGAAAATATGAAAATACATGGATTGCTAGAAACTATGCATATAAACAAATTATAGTAAAATCTAATAGAAATATTTTGGGAAAAACAATAAAAGTAAAAATTAATAATATTACATCGTTTGATTTAAGAGGCGAATTATTAGAAATAAAGGAAGAAAATTTATTAGAAAAAACATTATATTGATAATTTACTACTAATTTGGTAAAATATTATCTTAAATATGCTATAGTTTATTAAAAAATAATGGTGGATCTAAATATTTTAATAGGTGGTCAGGCTGGTCAGGGAATTGATTTTGCTGCAGATATGATATCAAGAGTATTCATTAAATTGGGATATAATGTATTTAATTATAGATGGTATATGAGTTTAATTAGGGGAGGACATAATTATAATATTGTTAGTATATCTGAAGAGAAAATATATTCACCATATTTTGAAGATTTTGATTATATAATCGCATTTGATCAAAATACAGTAAATTTACATAGTAAAAAATTAAAGGAAAATGGATTAATAATTGGACCAAAAAATGTTGTATATAATAAAAAAATCGATGTAGATTTAGATTATTATCATAAAAAATATAATATTAATAAAAAATATGAAAATACAATTATCTTATTAGCATTTTTTAAATATTTAAATATAGATAAAGAAATAGTTAAAGATGTATTTGAAAAAAGAATAAATGATCCTGAAGAATTAAAGTTAATTGATATTGTTTATAATGATCAAAATATTAATAGTAAAGAAAATATAGAAAAAAGAATATATAAGAAACAATTCTATTTATCTGGTTCTGAAGGAGTTGCATTGGGAGCAATTGCTGCTGGTTTAGATATATATATTGCATATCCAATGACTCCAGCTTCTCCAGTTTTACATATTTTAGCATCTTTAAGGGATAAATATAATATTATAACATATCAACCAGATAGCGAAATTGGTGTAATTAATATCGCTTTAGGTGCATCTTATGCAGGTGCAAAAGTAATGGTTGGATCCTCAGGAGGTGGTATAGATTTAATGGCGGAGGCAATTAGCTTATCAGGTATGTCAGAAATTCCTTTAGTAATTTATTGGGCTCAGAGATATGGACCTTCAACAGGTATGGCAACACATACAGATCAATCAGATCTATTGGAATCATTAAGTATTGGTCATGGAGAATTTCCTAGAATTGTTATTGCACCTGGAGATCCTGCAGAAGCTTTTGAAAGGACAATTGAAGCATTTCATATTGCATATAAATATAATAATCCAGTAATATTATTGTCAGATCTATTTTTAGGAGAATCCAAAACGAATTTTGATTATATATATGTACCAAATATAGAAATATCAAGATATATAGATTTAGAACCTCCAAAGAATTATCAAAATTATAAAATAAATGATCAAGGTTATCAATTAAGGGCGATACCTGGTTTTGATGCAATTGTAAAAGCATCATCATATGAACATGACGAATTTGGTATAGAAACAGAAAATCATGAAATTGGACAAAAAATGAGTGAAAAGAGAATGAAAAAATTAGAATCAATTGAAAAGGAAGTAAAAGAATTTGAGCCATATCAAATATATGGGGAAGGAAATAAATTAATTGTTTCTTGGGGTTCAAATAAGATGACAATATTAGAATCATTAAAATATTTAAAAGGTTGGAAATATTTGCATATATCTTATCTATCTCCATTTCCAAAAGAAATAAAATATTTGTTAGAAGAATCAAAAGAAATAGTATCAATTGAGCATAATTTAACTGGACAATTATCAAAATTAATAAGACAAGAATTGGGAATTGAAATTGAAAATAGATTATTAAAACATTCTGGAGAACCATTTTCAGTTAAGGAAATATTAAATTACATAAAAAATCTATAAATATAAAATATTTTTTAACAAGATTTATCATATTGGTTTTGATTTATTAACATTTATATAATTTATTTTCAGATAATTTTTAAAGATAAAAACTATTTTTTCTTTTTATTTAAAACTTTTTTATCTTTTTCCCAATCTTCAATATCTCCATCAATAATATAAAATATTGGATTTGGTTCTATTGTTTTTTCATTCTTTATTTCTTCATATTTTTCTTTATCTCTTACTTTAAGTTTTTCAAGCAAATGTTGAAATTCGAAATTTATTTGACCAATTGTTACTGGCATCTTTAATCTTAAATCATATTTAATTATTTTATCTTTATTAAAATTATATCCTCTTCTTTTTCCTTCTAAATAAACATAATATAAATATGTTCCTATATATAATATTGGATCTTTTGTTTTCTTAAATCTTATTAATTGTGGATGATTTCTATATCCTTTTGTTTTTCCTAGCAATACTTTTTGTGCTAATAAACTTTCTCTCCATAAACCTAAAAGACCAAGTTTGTCCAAGTATTTTGGATGTAAAGACCAAAGCCTCATATTATTTTTAAATTATATTATTGTTTATTAAGAATTAATTTAATTTTAATTAAATATGAGTTTTATAAGAAATTAGATAAATAATTTTGATTTTTGGTTTTTTATTGAAATATAATATTGTGATGAATTATTAATATTGTAATATTTAAATATTGAAGTTAAAATAAATATAACTCTTGCAAGAATTATAATAAATATTGGAAGATAATAACATATAAAAATCATAAAATCATCAAAAATTTTTCTTCTCATTTATATTTATAATACTCACCTAAATATAAATTTTATACATTTTATAAACCTTTATAACAAAGTTATAAGATGGAATTAAAAGAAATAATTGGTTGGATTGGAATGTTATTAGCAACTTTTTGGGCTGGAGTACATATGTTAGTAGCAGGAGCAGTAGCAGTAAATGTATCTTTATTATTTGGAGCATTTGTAGGAATGTTTGTGGCATTATCTATAATATCTGGACTAGTATTCTTATTAAATTGGAAGAAATATTATTTGCCAAATATTATATTTTGGATAATAATGCTATTAACATTATCTGTAGGATATGTTCAATATATTAGAGGAGGTAATATAAATGCTTTATTTACAAATGTATTGGCTGAGATAGCATTGGTAATAGATATAGTAGAAATATTATTGGCTTTTACTATCTGGAAAATTGATAAGGAATAATTTTTAATACTTTTTATTTCAGAGTTTATATTTATTTTTTATATATTAAATTTTATTCTTTTTATTTGATTTATAAAAGTTAATTTACAACTATATTGTTATGGTAGATACTATATCTTCACAATCACAATCTGAAAAAATAGATATAGATTTTAAAAGCATACCATTAAATCCATTGGGAAAGAATGATATAAAAAAATTAGAAACATTTCTAATTATAGGTACTTTATATAGACCAGAAATATTGGAATTAATAAAAGATCCAAATGAAAGATCTACATGGATTGATAGTTTAGCAATTGCAGCAGCAGCTTATGCAAGATATAAAGCAGGAATGCCAATAAGTTTAATTGCAGATGAATTGGGTAGATCAGAAGAAACTATAAGAAATCATATTAGTGGAAAAACGAAGGCAGGTTCTCTTATAATAGAAACGTATGAAAAGATAAAATCGGGACAATTAAATTTAATTTTATCGTTTAATAGTTCTAATAAAGAATTAGATGATCTAAAAAATCAGGTAAAAAATCTTAAAGAAGAAATTGAAAAATTAAAAATGGAAAGAGATGAACTAAAAAATATCATAAATAATAAAGAAGAAACAATAAAAAGTTTACAAATAGAAATTGGTAGAATAAAATCTGACTTAGATAAAATTAGTAGAGAAAAGGAGGAAATAATTAATAGATATAAGTTACTACAAAATAAATTATTGGAAATTAAAAAAATATTAGAAAACATTTGATAAGTTATTTTATTGAATATTTAAGCATTAATATATTTTCTCATAAAATTTTGTAGAATTTTTAAATGCTATTAATATATAAATATATTTATCATCGTCAGGACTGTTAAGATAGAAAATTTATAGAATGTTTTAATATTATTATTATATGGCGCTTACTAGAAGAGAGTTTCAAAAATGTTTATTGGCAGCAGGTATTTGGTGTATTGGAAGCTTCTTTAATTTAGCTTATTATTTAAAGTTAGAGAAATCATCAGAAGTTACTAAAATATCACTAGTATTAATGCAGGTACAAGATTATCTACTTTTTCAAACTTGTAATTTTTATATTAAATAATGGTAGATGAAAGTAAAAGAGAATTTTTATTGGGTTTGACTGAATTAGTTAGAGCTGCTGTTTTAGGAACATTAATTTTTAAATTTTTTAAATATGGAATAAATAATAGTCTATATAAAAATTTCTCAAATAATTTGAATAATTTACAATATATATTTTGGGATGTTCCATGGGAACCTGGCAATGAAACTTATAAATTATTGAATCCATATTTTCAAAGCAATTTTCCTATTACAGAAGGTGTTATAGTAACTTTTAATGACAATTATAAACATTCTTTAGATCAAATATTATATTTATATGAAAATAATAAAAATAAAAAACCAATTTATATAAATTTGTTTGTCACAATTGATAGAGATAATATTCCAAATTTATCGCAATATGATCAAAATATTAAAGAATTTTTAAAATATTTATCAAATATTACTAATAGCGGAGAAAATATTATTATTGGATTTAGTGGAATTGATAAAGTCCCAATAGAAAAGTTAGCATATTATTATTCTTTAATGAAAAAGTATTTACCAAACTTAAATTTATTTTATTATGTAGATATGAGAAATTCTAAAAGAATAGTAGAATTATATAATTATTTGTTAAATAATTATGGAATAAAATTGAATATGGTTGGTTTAAAATTATATGGAACTTATATTTATAATAATGGAAATATTTCAATGAATGAATATATGAAAAGTATTATTATGCAATATAAACAATTTGCAGATAATAATAATATTAAATTTTTCATAGGCGAATTGGGATTTAGAAATGGAGATTTGGAAGGTTATATAAATTCTGGGAGTCTTGGATATTGGAATGGTACTTCTGAACAAGGATATCGGGCTACAATAAAATATTATGAAGATATAATTAATCAGTTACATGAAATGGGTATAAATATAATTGGAATATATAATTGGAATGGATATGGAGATCCTTTTGGATTATGGAATAATCCATATGTTAATAATTTAATAAACTATATGGTTAATAATTCTAATTCCAACTAAAAATTATTAAGATCTTATATAATTAATAATAATAAAGCAATAAACATTAATATACTACTAATAACCTTTTGTGTTGAATTTACACTTCTAATAATTTTTTATTAATAATAATTTTGTATTTTAGTTTTGTCAACTTATTGATAAAAATTAAGTAGTGAAGGTTAGATAAAACTTTATATAAGTCCTTAATATTAGAAGTATAACTTCTAATGATTTATAAATATATTAGAAGTATTAGTTCTAATATGAATGATGAACTATTATATTACTTTAACCCATGGTATATTAATCAAAAAGATATAGTAATAGAAAGATGGGAAAATATGAAAATAAGATGGGTACCTGATGGTTAAAAGATATTTCTTTAGAACCTTTTTCACTAAATTTTATTATAGGACCTAGGCAGGTTGGTAAAACAACTGGAATAAAATTGTTAATAAATAAATTATTGGAAAACAAAGATTCTTGGTCTATATTTTATTATGATTGTTCAAATTTAACAAATTTTGAAGAGTTAAGAAGAGTAATTGATTATTATTTAAAAATAAAAGAAAAAAGAAATATAAAAACATCATATATATTCTTAGATGAAATTACTTATGTAAATGATTGGTGGAGAACAATTAAATTATATATAGATATAGGAAAATTTAAAAATGATGTTATAACTATTACAGGTTCCTCCTCTATAAAATTAAAGGGAGAAGTAGAATTGTTTCCAGGTAGAAGGGGGAATGGAAAGGATGTATATGTTTATCCATTAAGTTTTAGAGAATATTTAAATATAAAAGGAATAAAAATAAATAGATATGAAAATATTTTAGAAGGTATGAATAATTTATCTGGATTAGAACCAAAAATATTTAAAGAATTTGAAAATTATATCGAAACTGGTGGATATCCATTATCAATAAATAGTTATAGAGATGCAAGTCTTCAAATTATAAATTCTATAGAAAATGAAATTTTAAGATCAGAAAGAAATATTGGATTATCTAAAGCAATTATATCTACAATTTTATCTAAAGCCCCATCTCCTTTATCTTTTTTATCAATAGGAAAAGAAGTTGGAGTCTCTTATAAGACTGTTGAAGATTATATTGAAATTTTTAGAAGATTATTCATATTAGATTATGCTCTATTTAAAGAAAAACAGATAATTTGGAGAAAAGAGAGAAAATTTTTTATATTAGATCCTTATTTAGCAAAATCTTTAAGTTTATGGACTAATGTAGAATTTCTAGAAAGTGCATTATACGAATGGATTGTGCAATCACATTTAAAAAGAAGATTTAGAGAAGTATATTATTATAGAAATAGTTATGAGATAGATGTTATTGCAAATGATTTAAAAATAGAAATTAAATCTAAAAGAGCTCATAAAAATTATCCAAAAGATATAATAATTTTAGATGAAAATAATTTACCATTATTTTTAGCTGTTATATAAATTTATTAAATTTGATAAAAAAGGATTTTAAAAAATAATAATCATAAAATTTTTTATTACTATGTATTAATGACAGCAGATAAATATGGTTTGGATTATATTATGAGAGAATTTTATAAAGAATTTAAAGGGTATCTTAAAAAAGCTGGTATAGAAATTAAAGGTGTAAGACTGAGGGTATTGGAATCTCCAGATTTATTATCGAAATTATCTTATATGATAAATACATATGATATAAATAAATTAAAGCAAGAGCTTAATACAATTGATAAAAATTTATTGGAGCAAATATCCAATTATGATAATATATATATAATAAATAAAGAAAATCTTAGAGAATTTTATATAGGTGAGATATATTTATTTAAGCAAATATATAATACAGATGATATAAAGGAATTAAATAAGAAGATACTTAAATATGTTATATATCCTATTGAAAATGAAAAAATTTATGGGATGAGTATACCAGAAATAAAAGAAATTTACATTATAAAAGACCAATTAGAAAAAGGTATAGATGAAATATTAAATGAATTGGGTCCTGTAAATATAAATGGACCATCTATTATTAGATTGGGATGGCCACTATTTAGTATTGTATCTGCTCCCTTATATACAAAGAGAAAAAATATAAAAAAAGATGTAGCAAAAGTTTTTGCTGCTAATAAGATAATTCATGAAATAGACCATTTTATTGTTGATAGAGAGGACTTAGCAGATTGGGAATTATCAGTTTCTGCTTTGCAATATATAACATACATTGATATGTACAATTTACTAAAATATTCGGAAACGTATGAAATCATAAAAGAAAATATAATAGAATGTAAAAAATATATTGAGAACTTAATAACTGATCCTTATGGTTTAGGTGAATGCTATGCAAATATTATTATAGATAAAAATAAAAAAACATCATATTTAAATATAAAAGATGTTATAGAAGAAGTTAAAAATTTATCTAAATTAGATGCTATAACTAAAATTATAATTTATTAGCTTAAAAAATTATGAAATATATATTTGAATGTACTAAATTTTGAAATAATAAAAATTATAAGCCTTTGCTACTATTATATGGTAATGTCAGAAAACAGATATAATTTAGACGACATTATAAAAAAGAGTTTTGAAGAAGCTATAGAATATTTCAATAATAATGGTATAAAAGTTAAAGATGGTCTAAAATTAAAAATATTAGAATCACCAGAAGAATTAATACAAAAATATGGAAAAGATAAAGTAAATGAAAATACTGGCGGAATGTATGATTCAGGAACAATTTATATTATAAAAAACTCGATAAAAAATTTTGTAGATAGAGTTTCGATTAATCTGAATGAAAGTTATATTGGTAATCTATTTACTATACCACGTAATGGGATATTATGGCCAGTATATAAAAATGATGATGACATAGAAAAAATTATCGCAAAAGCTGATGCCGAATCAATATTAATTCATGAAATTGGACATGTTATATTTCGTTCAATAGGTATTAATGATGAATGGAAAGCTTCTTTTGTTGAATTTTTAGTATATTTCTATAAAAATGAATTGTATAAATATCCTGAAGTGTATAAAATTATGGAACAAAATACACAAAAATGCGAAGAATTTATACAAGAAAAAAATCCATTACCCTATTTACCCTATTCTCTAGGATATTGTTTTGCAAATGATATTATATATGCTTATGAAAATATATTAAATAAATATAAATTATCACCAAAAATAAATATAAAAGATGCAATAGAAAATTTCAAATATTTTTCTGAAGAGGATGGTATAAAAATAACTGAAATAGTTAATCAAGCACTTAAAGATTATGTAAATGCTAAAAATACGATCAATATAAAAGCTAATATGTTAATTTACTTATTAGAAAATCTACCTAATATAATGGACAATACAAATTAATGAGAAGCTATTTATATTTTAGATAAACTTCTTTTAAGAAATTATATAGCATTCTTTTAAGACTAGTCTAGTCTTATTAAGTTTTATTTAGAGTAAAAACATTAGAATATAAATATATTTATTATATTAAGAGAAATTTTCTATACCTAATAGACCTTTATTATTCCTTTACTCTAATCCCTATAGTTCTTATTAATTTTGTATTTTAATGGTCGGATAACTAACGTTATCCGACATTTTTTGTGTATTTATTTTGAAATTTTAATAGAAAATTATATAGATTAACCCAGTTTCTTCATAAAAGTTTTAGATATTCTCATATTATAAATTATAAAACTTTTATTGGATTTGTACTTGCTGTATTTAACTTACCTTCATTTATCTTTTTAATAGAAGAAGAGAAAATGAATAATAAAAGTTAATTAAATAAATATAATATTATGACTTAAGCAATAAATGAAACCAATATATTTCATAACTTAAGTGATTCATAAAAATAATCTATTGAAGCGTCCAGCTTATTAATGTTATAATTAGTTATTTAACTGCATATATTGTTCCATGTTTAGAAAGATCGTATTCTAACTCATTATGCTTATAAATTCTGATTTTATTGAAGCCATATTCTCTTAATTTATTTATTATATCATCCACACTACCCAACTTTTTACCTTCTATCTCAGTTATATATTCTATTCTTATTATTTTAAATTTCTCTAAACTTCTATCATTTATAACTTTAAACTCCTCACCTTTAATATCTATATCAAGTATATCTGGATTATTTATCTTGAATTCTTTTAAAATAGTAGAAATACTCATGCTCCTAACTTTAACTTTATCCTTAATATTACTGTAAACGCTAGCACCTCCATTGCATTTTATATTGGGAAATTCTACATAACTATCTTCGCCTATAGCATAATTCTCAAGAACAATGTTTTTAGCTAGTTCAGGATTAAGTTTAAGGTTTAAGCTTGCTATCCTGTAACAATCTGGATTTGGCTCAAAAGCATAAACTATAGCTCCTCTATTGGCATAATATAGTGCGGTCTCTCCTACATAAGCGCCAGCATGTATTACAATCTTTCCAGTAAGATCAAAGTCAACGAAGTGAGAATCATACAAAAGGTTTCAGCAAAAATTAGTGCATCAAAACCTTCTAAAGAAAATTTAAGTCCACAAGGAGTAGTAATAGTATAGTTCTGTTCATTTACTTTCCAACGTTTGTTAATATTTACTCCATATATAGTTGCGAACCTATAGAGTTGTAATATATCTATAAAATTATTTTTATTAATCGTTATAGAAAAGTTGTTGGGAAATTTTATTTTTCCCTTTTTTAGATAAAAATGTAATAAATTTTGAAATCCATAAGGCTTTGTTAACATCCACAATGCAAATAAAATATTATTTTTTAAATTCATCTTTATCAGTAGCTTTAGGAAATTTAGTGTTTATATTAATATATTCTTTTCTACTGTCATATGCTTGTTGATATTATCTTCTATTTCTACTAGCGAACTCAATATTCTTTTATTGCTTTGTAAATCAAAAAGAAGCATAGTAGTATACTTTTTCTTTTTCATAGATAATGTTATATAAGTCACTGCTTATAAATTTTGTACAATTCTGAAGTTATTCCTACATATTCTTATATAACTTCTTATAACTGTAAAAGGTAACTTTATGAGGATATTAGAATTGTCAGTTCCTTGATATATTGATCAATAAAGGCTTAGTGTTAACAATATTGTTAAAGATACAATTGCTATTTATAGCCTTATTATATGTTAATTGTTATTTGATATATGGTTAAATATTGTTTATAATTAAACTTTAAAAAATAATAGATTAACTTACCTTTATCCGGTAGATAATTGTATATTTCTTTATTAAAAACATAAATTCCAGCATTAATTAAATAATCTAATAATGTTTTTCTCTGAATTCGGTTATATAATTTTCTTTAGCAATTTGAATTATCTCATATGAGCTTCTCATTTGTACTAAAGCAATTGATGCAATAACATCATTATTTATATTTTCTATTAGGGGTCTTATAGAAAGATTATTAATTATATCTCCATATTTAATAATATAAATATATTTTCATCAATATATCTTATCCTTTTTAATAGCTCCTCCAGTTCCTAAAGGTTCTTCTTTGACACTATAATATATTTTTTACTCCAAATTGAGAACCATCACCTATGGTTTCAAATATTTTAGATTTTAAATATCCAACAGCTAAAACTATTTCTTTTATATTTTGTTTAATTAACCATTTTATTTGCCATTGTAAAATTAGTTTATCTTTTATTTTTATCTATAGTTTGGCTTTTTTAAAGTTAATGGAAATAATCTTTTATTATATTCATCTGAAAATATTATTGCTTTTACTGTAATATTAATAATGTTTTCTAAATCTAAATATTTACTAAATAAATATAATTTATCGAATTATAATATTTGATCGCTTGTTTTTTAGTTATAAAGGTAAAAATAAGCCTTTTAAATTTTTACTTAAGTATTACTATATGGTAAGTTTATTAGAGAAAATATTATTCCCTAAACAAAGATTTGAGAATACAGGAAATAGAGTTGTATATGGAATAAAAAATTTAGGAAATAGAATAGGAAATATAATTAGAGAAGATTTAGAGATAGCTAATAAATATGTTACAAATACAGGAAATAAAATTAAAGAAAAAGTAGAGACGGCTAAATATATTATACCTAATGCATTAATGAGAACATTAATTTTCTCAAATGAGTATGGTAGAATTGCATATTATAGTGCTAAAGCATATATTTATTACAATATGGAAAAACAGGCAGAAAAAGGAAAAATATATTATGGAAGATCTAATATTATAGTTCCTATTATAGCAGGTTCTATTGGTAGCGTTTTAGGATTTGGTGCTGCAATATTATTAGGAAGTTTTCATATTTTAAATCATCAATATCAAGAATCATTAACAGATCAGCAATATCAAGAATTACAACAACAGTTACAAAATTTACAAAGCCAAGATCAGAATTTACAAAACCAACTAAAGAATTTACAAAATGAATATCAAGGATTAGAACAACAATATCAGAATTTAGAAAGTGAATTACAGAATATGAATACTCTAGAAGAAACATTATTTGGTAATAATCCTTACGATATTTCAGCAATACAAATTAATTCTGTTCAAATAGAAAATGGAATCGCATATGTACAAGGAACTGTAAGTTCTAGTGGAGCTAATGTAATATTAGAAATACCAGTTCAATATGTAGAAGTTTATAATCCAGAAAATAATAATTATATTACTATACAAGATTTAGTTAGTGCTGCACAACAAAATAATTGGAATGCATATATACTTATTGATAGAGCAGATCTGCAATATATGAGTCTATCAAGTAATCAAAATAATATACCAGTAATATCTATTCAGCCTAATGAACCTGCAAATATTGCAGTGACTGCATCACCAGCTAATGGTTCAACTCTTGATGATGTACTAAATAACTTAGGTCAGTATACTATGTTAATTCAGGATGGCAATCAAGATGGCTATATTGTGTATGGTGATCCCAATGCATTATGGGGTTATCTACCCAGCGCACCTTCAAGTGGTGGAGGTAGTGTTGTTATAAATTTCCAAAATTATGGTCAAGAGCAAGAAGCAGAGACTATGATAAATATTGCAGATCAGGTTATAAATAGTATAAATAACCCAAATCCAACAAGTACGGGACTTATCAATACTTATAGTATATTTAATGGAACTATAAGTGTATATACAGGTACATCTACACCTTATCCAGAATATAATGTAGGACAAACATATATTCCAATAATAGTATTACAATCAGGACAAGGCAACACAATTATAAATTCAGTTTCTTCATAAAATTTTTTAAGTATTTTTTATATTAGAATTTTTAATTATTTTTTCCAAGGTTCATCTTCTTTGAAGAATTTATCATTTATTAAAGGTTTCCACCACCATTCATTTTTAACGTACCATTCATAGGTTTTTCTTAATCCTTCTTTTAATGGTGTTACTTCATAAGATAGAGAAGTTTTCATACAATATCTTTTATCATGACCTGGCCTATCAGATACAAATTTTATTTTTATTTCTTTTCCTATCACTTCTCCCAATAATTTAATTAATTCTAAATTTGTAACTCTTTGTTTTCCAGTTAGATTATATACTTCTCCTTTCCAATTTGCTTTAGAAATTATATCAAAAATAATTCTTGCGGTATCTTCTACATACATCCAATCTCTTTCTTGTTTACCATCTCCATATATTGGAACTTCTAATCCTATTAAAGTTCTTATTATTGCTTTTGGTATAAATTTCTCTGGAAATTGCCTTGGACCATAATTATTACAAGGTCTAATTATTATTGCATTAATTCCATAAGTTCTTATATACGCTTTAATAAATAAATCTGCGGAAGCCTTTGATGCACTATAAGGGGATGAGGGATTTAATGGAGAATTTTCATCTGCGCATTCTTCTCCATATAAATCTCCATATACCTCATCTGTAGAAATATGCACATATTTAAAATTAAATCTCCTAGCAGCTTCTAAAATATTTATTGTACCTAAAACATTTGTAGTTACAAAATCTTGAGGTTTATAAATAGATCTATCAACATGAGTTTCAGCAGCAAAATTAACTACTATATCAACATTTTGTAATAATTCTTGAGTTGAAGAATCTCTAATATCTGCTTTTATAAATTCATGTTCTGTATCCTTTAAATTTTCTAATCTTCCTGCATATGTTAATAAATCTATTACAATAGGTTTAATTCCTCTTTTATTTAATTCTCTTACAAAAGCAGATCCTATAAATCCAGCACCCCCTAAAACTGCTATTTTCATATTTCTATTTGAGAATTTTCTCCTATTATTAATTTGCTCTTTTTTCTTCCCCTTCTTATATTTGAATTATTTCCAATCAAAGAGTCTATTATAGATACATCATCTATTTTAACATTGTCTAATATTACACTATATTCTATTTCACTATTAGATATTTCACAATTTTCTCCAATTGAAGTAAATGGACCTATATATGAATTTGTTATTATACTTCCTTTTCCTATAAAAGCAGGGCCTCTAATTATAGAATTTTTAATTACTGCTCCCTTTTCAATATATACCCTCCCATCTATATTTGATTCTATAATTTCGCCTTCTATTTTTCTTTTAATATACATATCTAAAAGAAAAGAATTTGCCTCTAAAATATCTTCAGGAGTTCCTGTATCTTTCCACCAGCTATCAATTATTTTATATTCAACTTCCTTTCCGTTATCTATTAAACCTTGTATAGCATCTGTTATTTCTAATTCTCCCCTCCAAGATGGTCTTAATGTTTCTATTATATCAAATATATCTCTTGTAAATGCATAAACACCTACCAATGCTAAATCAGATATTGGTTCTTTTGGTTTTTCTATTAATTTTATAACTTTTCCATCTTTTATTATAGCTACACCAAATCTACTTGGATTTGGAACTTTTGCTAAAAGTATAGATGCAGAACCTTTAAAAGAAATAAAAGAAGGAAGATCATGATATGGTATTATATTATCACCCAAATAAACAATAAATTTATCTTCAACTAAATCTTTTACTCTATATACAGCATCTGCTAATCCTCTGGCTTTTCCTTGGTATACATATGTAATATTTACTCCAAATTGAGAACCATCGCCATAATATTCAGTTACTCTGTTTGGATTATTATTACCTAAAATAATAATTATATCTTTTATTCCAGAGTCTCTTAATTGTTCTAAAACCCATTGAGATACAGGTTTTCCAGCAATTTTTATTAATTGTTTAGGTCCTGTATGTGTTAAAGGTCTTAATCTAGTTCCTTGACCTCCATGTAATATTACTGCTTGCATAAATAGTTTATTCAAATTCTATTTTAAAAATTTATTTACTAAATTATTTAATGCCATTTGAATTTGAAAAATTAGAACTAGGATTAATCTTAATTAAACCAAAAGTATTTCTAGATAATAGAGGATATTTTAAAGAAATATTTAAGGAATCTGATTTTCAAAAAATAGGAATTCCAAAGCCATTGCAGGTTAATATATCTTATTCTAAAAGAGGAGTAGTTAGAGGTTTACATTATCAAATAGATCCAAAAGAGCAGGGGAAAATAGTAACAGTAATAAAAGGTAAAATATTAGATGTTGCATTAGATATAAGAAAAAATTCTAAAACATTTGGAAAGTATGTTTCTGTAGAATTAAGTGAAGAAAATCATTATATGTTATGGATACCGTCAGGTTTTGCTCATGGATTTCAGGCTTTAGAAGATTCAATAGTATTGTATTTTGTAACAAACAATGAATATTCACCGCAACATGAAAGATGTATTCATTATTCAATAATAGATTGGCCTATAAAAGATATAATAGTTAGTGAAAAAGATTCTAAGTGTCCTATATTAGATAAAGCAGAAGTTTTTGAATTTTAAGAAAAATTTTATATTTTTAATTTTAAACAATTTAACTATGAAAATATTACTATTTGGTGCTTCTGGACAATTGGGTTTAGAACTTTCTAATATTTTACAGGGAGATTTAATTAAAGTTTATAATTCAAATGAAATAAAAGATGGATATAAATTAGATTTAACTAATTTTTCTATAGTTGAAGATTTCATATTAAAGAAAAAGCCAGATATTATAATTAATACTGCTGCTATTACAGATGTAGATAAATGTGAAACTGAAAAAGATATTGCATATAAAGTTAATGCAGAGGTAGTAAAACATATAGTAAGAGTGGCTAGGGTTATAGAGGCATATTTTATACAAATAAGTACAGATTACGTATTTGATGGACAAAAAGGTTTATATAAAGAGGAAGATCTACCTAATCCAATAAATTACTATGGACTTACAAAATTGTTGGGGGATACTTATGCTTTATCATATGATGATAGTTTAGTTATAAGAACTTCTGGAATCTTTAGGAATAAAGGTTTTCCTATTTATGTCTATAAAACATTAAAAGAGAATAAAGAAGTTAATGCATTCAAAGGTTATTATTCTCCAATATCTGCAAGAAAACTTGCTGAAGCTATTAATGAAATAATTCAATATAAAAAAACTGGAATAATTAATATTGCAGGAGAAAGAATTTCAAGATATGAATTAGCTTTAAAAATTAAAGAAAAATTTAATCTTGATGGAATAATAAAAGAGGTAGATAATGTAAAAAGTTGGATTGCAAAAAGACCATTTGATTCTTCTCTTGATATTTCAAAAGCTAAAAAATTATTATCTATTGACTTCTATTCATTAGATGAAAATTTAAATTATATGGTAGTATAGCTTATTAATAAATTATTTTAAATTTATTTTTTATTATATTTTTTTATGAAAGCTTCAGTAGTAGTTATTGATTATAAAAGAAAAAAATATATTTTAGATGCATTACAAAGTATTAAAAATCAAAAAGGAATAGATTTAAACGATATTGAAGTAATTGTAGTAAAATATTATCAAGATGAAAAAATAGATAATTATATTAAAGAAAATTTTCCCAATTATAAAATAATAAATTTAGATCCAGATGATCCAGATCATTATATTGGTAGAACATTTTCTGAAGGAATAAAAGCTGCTTCTAATAATTTAATATTTTTATTAGAAGATGATGATATGTTTACTGAAAATAAGATTAGTAGAATATTTGAAGTAATTGAGAAAATAAAAAATTATGATGAATATATAATATTTCATAAAATTATAGTAACTCATGATTGGAAAGGTAGACCACTAAAAAAACCAGAATATATAAAAGGTAATGATAGCTGTATAATTCTAAATATTAAAGACAAAAATAAATTAATAGAATATCTAAGAAAAATATATTATTCTGTAGATAATGGTCTTTTGTGTTATTTCAATAAAAAAATTATAAAATTAGACGAGCCATTAACATACTTTAGAAGACATGAAGAAAACTTAACAAGTGGCAAATTTAATAAACAAATGTTGGAAATGGCTTTGCATGATCATCAATATATTTATGAAAAATCAAGATGTAAAAATCAAATAGATAGAATAATAAGTTATAAAATTCAATTAAATGTTATCTATAATACCGGTTATAATATATCATTAAAAGATTATATAGAATATTTATCGATATTTGATAAAAATTATATAAAAAGATTATCAAAAATTATTTTATATAAATTATTTAGAAATTATCTGAAGAAATATTATTTTAGAGAATATACATATACAGACTTAAATGCTCAAAATATCTAAAAATTTATAAAACTTTTTTATCTTCAATAGATTAATGAAAATTACTATATTTAACTTACCGCATTTATCTTTTAATAGAGGAGGGGAAAAATGGATAATAAAAGTTGCATCTTATTTATCTAAAAAATATGATGTTGAAGTTATAACTACAGATTTTAATAAAAAATATAATTTAAATAATTTGGATTTTGATTATATAGTAATTAAGCATAAGAAGAAATATGGTTTATTACATGATATAAGTGAAATAAAAAGTTATTTAAAAGATACAGATATAACTTATGCATTTTATGTTTGGTTTGGAACACAAATTGATATATTAAAATATTCAAATAAAGTTATTTTTGGTCATCATTCTCCCTTAGATAGGCCTATTCAAAAGATTTATTATTCTTTATTAGAAAACATAATTGCTAGAAAAATAAAAGATTCTTATCATCATTTTTTAACTGAATATAGAGCAAATATATATAGAAAAAAAGGTTTTAGGAATATATTTGTAATTCCGAATTTTATCGAATTAGAGAAGTATAAACCAAAAGAGAAAAATTATGATAAATTTAAGATAATTTGTCCTAGAGTTATTAATATTGAAAAAGGAATAGATATTTTGGTAAAAGTTGCAGAAAATTTAAAGAAATATAATGATATAGAATTCTATATTACTGGTAATATACCAATATATGAAAATTTGCCAACTAATGTTAAGTATTTAGGAATGTTAAGCGAAGAAGAATATATTGATGTTATAAGTGATAAAAATTTAATGTTTTTACCAACTAGACAAGAAGCATTTTCCTTTTCTGTATTAGAAAATTTAGCAGTAGGAAATCTTATAGTTGTATCAAATTTATTAGATGTAATTAGTGCATTTGGAGAATCTGAATCAATTTATTATGCAAAACTTAATAATGTAGAAGATTACATTAATGGAATATTAAGATATTATCAAATATGGAAAAATAATAAGGAAAAATATGAAGAATTATCTAAAAAAGCTAGAGAAATTGCGGGTAAATTTGATTCTAATATAATATTGCCAAAAATAGAAGAAATGTTTAATAAAGTTTATGAATCTTCATAATTATCTTTTATTATGAAAATTTTATTATTTCATCCATGGTTAAAATCAAAAGGAGGTGCAGAAAGAGTTGTTTATGAATATTATAGAAGATCTAAACATAAAATAAAAATATTAACTTGGAATTATATTAAGGAAAAAACTTATGACTTTAAGGAAAAAGATATAATTAGTTTATATGATAAAAAATATGAAAGAATTTTTAGGGGATATTTAATTAGAGGTGGATTTTCATTACTAAATTTATTAATAAAATATGAAATTGATGATTTTGATTTATTATTAATATCTACGGGAGGTATTGCAGAATTAATATTATCTTATCAGGATGTTAGTATACCAAAAGTTACATATACTCATACAATTTTAAGGGCTGCATATAAATATGATATCTATTGGAACATTAAATATAGATTTAGAAAATATTATTATTTACCTTATAAAGTAGCTTTAAATGTTTATAATTATTTAGAAAGAAAATCCTGGAAGAAAATAGATTTTGCAATATTTAATTCAGAATTATCTAGAAAAAGATCATTAGATAAAAATTTAATAGATAAAGAAAAAACAGATGTTATATATCCAGGTGCAGATTTATCTAATTTTTATAATGATAATCCGGAAGATTATTTCTTATATGTAGCCAGAATTGGATTATCAAAAAGACAAGATATATTAATTAAAGCATTTGCAAAATTTATTAAAAAATATAAAGATTATAAATTATATTTAGTTGGAAATGTTGAAAATAAAAAATATTATTTAGAAATATTGAAATTAATTAAAGAATATAATTTACAAAATAACGTAAAATTATATCAAAACTTATCTGATGAAAAATTGAGAGAATTATACGCAAAATCTTCGGCATGTATTTATATACCATATATGGAAGATTTTGGAATAGTGCCATTAGAATCATTAGCTTCTGGAAAATATTTAATTAATGTTTATCCTTCTGGAAGTTATGAATTATTAAAGAATGCACCTGGAATTTATTGGATAAAAGAAAGATTTTATGAAGAAAGTACGATTAATGAATTATACAATTCACTAGAATATTTTATAAAAAATAAGGATGAATTAATAGAAAAAGGAAAAGAAAATAAACATTATATAAAGAATATTGATATATCTTGGGATTCTTTTGCTAAAAAATTAGATGATAAGCTTGAAAATATTTTAGAAAAATATAAATAATTTAATTTTTATTAATATTATAACTTTCTATATATTTAAAAATTTTTCAAAAATTCCATTATAATGAACAAAGTAAAGAAGATTTTTGTTGGATCTAGAGCATTATTTAGTTCAAGAAAATTAATTAAGAACCTATCTTCAAGTTTATATCAATATTTAATTTTAAGAAAGAAGAATATTGAATTAAAATTGAGAAATGGAGAAACTTTAGTAGTATCAAGATCTACTTATTCAGAGATAGTATACTATTACTATCGTGGATATATTATAGATATAAATAAAAACGAAATAAAATTCAAAATAAACAATAAAACATATTCCATACCAACAAATAATTTTTATTATTCTGATGGTATTTATAATGTTATTAAAGCTATAAAATCTGGTTGGGATTATAAAAGAGATTATTGGGAGAAGAATGGAATAAAATTTAAACATCTTTATGGTACAATACTTCAAATTTTCGAAAGAGAAGATCATAAATTTCTTAATGTAAAAGATAAAAATGTACTAGATATAGGAGCATTTGTAGGAGATTCAGCAATATATTTTATATTAAAGGGAGCTAAAAAGGTTTATTCAATAAAACCACATCCCGAATCTTATAAAGAAATGTTAGAAAATATAAAATTAAATAATATGGAAGATAAAAATTATTCCAATAAATATAGGGATAAGCTATATTGGTGACTATGTAACTATTAATGTTAAAGATATATTTCGAGCATCATCTTCTTTTTTCAATTCTAATAATAATGGCATTAAGATACCTGCAGGTAAACTAAGTGATATTATTAAAAAGTATAATATAGATGCACAAATATTAAAAATGGATTGTGAGGGATGTGAATATGATATAATTTTAAAAGATTATGATATTATAAAGAACTTTGATGAAATCGGAATCGAACACTATGCTTATAAAACAAAGATACTTGCTAGTAAACTATTAGAAAGATTAAGTAAGGATTTTGAATGTAAAATTATTAAAGGAGGAATAGATAGAGAAGGTATATTACATTGTATAAGAAAGAGATAGTATTATTAATAAAAATTTCTTTTAAACAAAAATTATTCATATATTTAATTTTACTATTTCTTCAAATATTTTATTAACATCTATATTTTTATCATAAGAATCTATTACAACTCTATATAATGGTTCTGTTTCAGAATATCTTACCAATATTCTTAAGTTATCTTTTAATAATTCTATACCGTCTAAATCTCCATTTAAATCATTTAATGTAAATCCATTATTTTTTCCATATTCTTTTACTTTATCAATTAAATTAGGATTATTTCTTGATATATCTTTTTCCAACCATGTAAATTCTGGAATATTTAAATTATTTATATCTACACCTTTTTTCATATATTTTAATAACATTAATGCACCAAATAATGCATCATCAATATAATCATTTTCAGCAAAATAAATATGACCAGTATATTCAATACATAAATATGCTCTATTTTGTTGACCTGCAAATTTAATAAATGTATGACCAGGTCTTTTTATAATTACTTTTCCTCCTCTTTCTTCAACTAATCTTCTTAAATAAATTGGTAAAGAAATTTCTAATACATATGTCCTATCTTTTTTAATAAAAGGTATTAAATATTTATCCATTCTAATTCTATTTCCATACTTATCTACTACACCCAATCTATCTCCATCTGAATCAAACATAAATCCAATATCAAGATCTTTTCTATTTCTCATTAATTCTTGTAAAGGTTTAATATTTTCATCTTTTGAAGGATCTGGTCCATGACCAGGAAAAGTTCCATCTATATTATCATTAATTGCTACAACTTCATTTCCTAAATCTATCAATACATCCTTCATTAGAGTCAATACGGAATTTGAAGGATCATAACCAACCTTAAATCCACTTACTCCTTTAAATTTCTCTTTTAAATGTTTTTTATAAATATCTCTTGCTTCTTCAATAACTTCTAACATTCCCTCTTTTTGTGATGGTTTTATATCTTCATATGTTAATTTTTCAATTTTATCGATTTCTTCTTTTGGTAAATCATTTCCATTACTATTAATTGGTTTTATTCCATTATATTGTGGAGGATTATGAGATGCAGTTATCATTAATACTGGAATATTATATACCTTTGCTAAATAATGTGCTTCTGGCGTAGATCCAATTCCAAAATCTAATACATCATGTGTATAAACTAATGTTTCTACTAAAATATCTCTTATTCTTGGAGAGGACAATCTTATATCTCTTACAATCCCTATTGATTCATAGTTATTAAGATATCTTCCCAATGCATATCCAATTTTATATAATAGTTCATCTGTTAAGTCTTGTCCGTATATACCTCTAATATCATATAATTTAAATACCCCACTCATGATTAACTTTAAATTTTTGATATTTAAATATCTTATCAACCATATAAATTTATAATAATATATTTAAGTTAAATAATATTTTTATTTTTTGTAATTAAAAGTTTCAATTTTTATACATCTTTTATGAAAAAAACAAAAATTGTTGCTACAATAGGTCCAAGTAGTATAGATAAGATAAAAGAATTGGATAAATATGTAGATGTATATAGAATAAATTTTTCGCATGGAGATAGAAAAAGTCATGAAGAATATTTTAAAATAATTAGAGAAAATAGCGAAAAACCCATATTAGTAGATTTACCAGGGCCAAAGCTAAGGATAGGAAATCTAAAAGAAAAAATATTATTAAAACCTGGGGATAAAATAATATTTTCTCAAGATGATGGTATCCCAGTAGAAGATTTATTATTTTATAAAGTAGTTAAGGAAAATACTGATATATATTTAGATGATGGAAATATAAAGGTTCATATAGATAAAATAGATAATAATAAGGTAGAAGGAACTGTTCTAGATGGGGGAATATTAACATCTAGAAAAGGAATAAATATTCCAGATATAAATTTAGATGCTGGAGTAACACAAAAAGATTTAGAACTATTAAAAGAAGCTTTAGATTTGGGTGCAGATTTTATAGGGGTATCCTTTGTTTTATCAAAAGAAGATATAATAAAAGTCAAAGAAATAGTAAAAGATAAAGCTTGGGTGATTGCTAAAATAGAAACTAAAAAAGCTTTAAATGATTTAGAAAACATAATTAAAGTATCTGACGGTGTAATGGTAGCAAGAGGAGATTTGGGAGTAGATATAGGATTTTCAAACTTAATATTTGCAGAAAAAAGAATAATTAAAACATCAAGATTATATGGAAAACCTGTTATATTGGCTACACAAGTATTAGAATCTATGGTAAATAATACAGTACCAACTAGAGCTGAAATAATAGATGCCTCTTTATCTGTATTAGAAGGTGTAGATGCTATAATGTTAAGTGATGAAACGGCAATAGGTAATTATCCAATAGATTCTGTAAAAATATTAGAAGAAATAATATTAAATGTAGAAAAAGAAGTAAAGTCAGAATTATTACCTCCAAATAATATTGACGATTCTATAGCAGCAGGTGCAGTAAGTACTTCAGAATTTGATAATGATATAAAACTAATTGTTTCACATAGTAGAACTGGAAATTCTATAATAAGAGTTTCAAGATTAAGACCAAAACAAATTATAATAGGAGTTACACCAAATAAGGAATTATATAGGAAATTATACTTATTATATGGAGTATATCCTGAACTAGAAAGTGCAGAAAGTAAAGATATACTAGATATAATAAATAATTCCAAATTAATAGCTAAGAAATATATTAATAATGGATATATATTAATATTGGGTGGAGATCCTAAATCAGAAATTGGAAGAACTGATTTTATAAAAATAGAAAAAATATAAAATACGCAAATTTTTTATTAACAAAATTATAAAAAACAAAATATTTAATATGAATTTTTGGATATAATCTATAAAAGTTAAAATTTTTTAATATATATTATCTTATTAATTATAATAAATACCGGGCGTAGCTCAGCCCTGGTAGAGCGGCCGGCTGTAGTGGTTGAATTGGCCGCAGAGACCGGCAGGTCGTGGGTTCAAGTCCCACCGCCCGGACTTTTATTTTTATTTTTTAACAATTATATATGAGAAAATTATTATTAATTCCGTCAACATTTACTGGAGAAAAAAGAGATCAAAAAATTAGAATATTTTTAATATCACAATTAGCAAGAGCAATTGTTAATTTTGGAATAAATGAAGTGGGAATATATTATGATGATGATCCAAAATTTAATTCACATGGTTTAGGAAGATTTATTTTAAAAGTATTGAAATATTTAAATACTCCGCCATATATTAGAAAAATTGCATTTCCAATTGATAAAGAATTAAAATATATTGGTTCTGCTTTACCTTTGAATGTATACTATCATAAAGATAGAACAAGATATGAATATGTTTATATATTAAAAAGAGAAAATGATAAATTTTATGTAACAAATGGAGAAGAAAAATTTTATGTAAATGTAAATAAAAAATATAGAAAAACAAATATATTAATTTATGATAAAATAAATAATAAATTATTGTATCCATATGAAACGGAATTTTATTTTGGTTATGAAGCATTTTATTATAATAAAAATTTAGAAGAATTAATTAAAAAATTAAAAGAAGAAAATTTTTATTTAATAGCAACATCTAGATATGGAGAAGATATAAAAAATGCAAAAATTGAAAAAAAAGATAAAATCGCAATTGCTTTTGGATCTTTTGCAAGAGGTATTGAAGATATAATAAAAAATTGGAAAGAAAAATTTGATATATCAATAAATATATGTCCAGATCAAAAATTAGAAACTATTAGAACTGAAGAAGCTATATATTATACTTTATCACTATTACATTATAAAGAAATTATATGAATTATCAATTTTTGATAGTTATAATTCTTTATAAATTATAATAAACCTATTTTAAAATATGTTATCAGAAGGTTTTGAATTATTAGAAAAATATGGAATAAAGATTCCTAAATATTGGGTAAATGAAATACCACTTCATTCAAATTTTCCATTAGTGATAAAAGCAGATTTAAATCACAAAACAGATTTGGGTGCAGTAAAATTAAATATACAAAATTATAGCGAATTAAAAAAATATTACGAAGAATTTAGGAAAAAATTTAATACAAATATAATTATACAAGAACAAGTAATTGGAGAATTTAATGAAGTAATAATTGGAATAAAATATGATAAAATATTTGGAGATATATGTTTAATAGGAATTGGTGGAATATATACAGAATTATTAAAAGATTTTATTATATTAGCTTTACCTTTTGATATAAATATTTTAGAAAAAAGATTAAGAGATTTAAAATTATACCCAATGTTAAATGGTTTTAGAAATAGACCAAAAGTAAATGTTAATTTATTATATGAAAATATAATAAAATTGTATGAATTATATAAAAAAGAAAAATTGTTGGAAATTGAAGTCAATCCATTATTAATTAATGAAAAAGAATCTCATGCTGTAGATATAAGATTTTTAAAGCAATAATTCTTATTTTTTGATATATAATTTATTATTTGCTAAAATATGTAAATATGTTAAAAACTATGTATGAAAATTGTCAAGCATTAAAAATCTTAAGCTTATTATATAATATTTTAAAAATTTTTTAAAAATTCTGTAATGATGAATAAAATAAGAAAGATAATAATTGCACCTAAATCAATATATAATTCAAGGAAAATAATCAAAAACATATATTCAAGCTTGCTTATAATACTAAAATTCCTGTTAATAGATTATTAGATAAATTAAATAATGATTTTGAATGTGAATTTATTAGAAGAGGAATAAATGAAAAAATAGGAATACTACATTGTATAAGAAGGAAATAATTTTATATAATTTTTAATTTAAAAATATTCTTTATGAAAGCTTCGGTAGTAGTTATTGATTATAAAAGAAAAAAATATATTTTAGATGCATTACAAAGTATTAAAAATCAAAAAGGAATAGATTTAAACGATATTGAAGTAATTGTAGTAAAATATTATCAAGATGAAAAAATAGATAATTATATTAAAGAAAATTTTCCCAATTATAAAATAATAAATTTAGATCCAGATGATCCAGATCATTATATTGGTAGAACATTTTCTGAAGGAATAAAAGCTGCTTCTAATAATTTAATATTTTTATTAGAAGATGATGATATGTTTACTGAAAATAAGATTAGTAGAATATTTGAAGTAATTGAGAAAATAAAAAATTATGATGAATAT
>JAWDOO010000006.1:0-28405 GCA_046533775.1 Candidatus Nanopusillus sp. | reverse complement strand
TGAATATAATATTAAAGAAATTGCAACTGTAATAACAATAATTAATATAGATGCTATTATTGGAGAAATAGATTTCATATATATTCTATATTCTTTAATATATAAATATTTTATGGATAATTAATAATTTAGATGAAATAAGTAAATAATCCCTTTATATTATTAAAATGATCTAAACAATTAATTTAATTTGCCTATAATTAGAATTATAAAAAAATTTTAATGCGGCGGAGGGGATTTGAACCCCTGGCGGATCTTATCCAATCGGACCTCAACCGACCCCCTTTGGCCTCTCGGGCACCGCCGCGTATTTTATTTTATATCTTCTAAAATTTTAAAATATAAGAAATCATATTTACAAAATAAAGTAAGAAAATTATAATATAAAAACTTTTTATGTATTAAATTAAATCAATTTTTCTAAATCTAACTATTAAGTTAGTAAAAATGTAAATTTTATTTAATATTTTTTGAAATCTTTAACTTTTTAATATCTTTTCTTTTATTTAATCCCAACAAAAATATTAAATTAACTATAAATAAAATATCACTGATAATTAATAGGATTTCTCCAAATTCAAATATATTTAATCTAAATAGTGGAGCAAGTGTTGCAACTAAAATAGCAAAGGAACCTGTACTACATCCAACTAAACATGCCTGAAATCCAGCAAAACCAAATATTGCAGAAATAAATGATAGAATATTTCCTGTATAGAATTTCCTATAATTAATTATCATAAAAGATATTAAAGCAAAATTTAAAGAAAATAAAATTACATATAAACATGAAAGGATTTTTATATAAATTGATGCTAATAATAAACCCAAAAATATTGATTTAATATAAAAATAGCCAATTATAAAAAATATTACAATTAAAGCAATTCCAATTTTACTTTTTATCATATCCTTAAAAATATTATTCATTTTTATAATATTCAAAATATCTTTTTAAATATATTTTTATAATTATTTGAAATGGACAATAATCGGTGTAATTTATATATATAATACATTAACAAAGAAAAAAGAAATATTTGAGCCAATAGAATATCCTTTTGTAAAAATATATCATTGTGGAATAACACCATATGATACATCACATATAGGTCATTTAAGGTCAGAAATTTCTTTAGATATTATAAGAAGAATATTCAGATATTTTGGATATATAGATATAGCAATTAGTAATTTTACAGATATAGATGATAAAATAATAAAAAGAGCAAGAGAGTTAAATTTATTAAATGATTGGCAAAAGATACCTGAAGAATATATAAAATATCATTTAGAACAAATAAGAAGATTGAACAATTTACCATTTTATATAAATCCAAGGGTTACAACACATATTAATGATATTGTAGATTTTATAAAAGATTTAATAAATAAAGGATATGCATACAAAGGAAAATATAGTATATATTATGATATAGATAAATATCCATATTATGGACAATTATCTGGAACAAAAAAAGAACAATGGGAACAAGAAACAGAATTCTTAGAAGATAAAAAACACTCATATGATTTTGCATTATGGAAATTTAAAAAAGAAGATGAACCATATTGGAATACAGAAATTGGTGAAGGAAGACCAGGTTGGCATATTGAATGTTCTACAATGTCATCAAAATATTTGGGATCACAATTTGATATACATTCTGGAGGTCAAGATTTAATATTCCCACATCATGAAAATGAAATTGCACAATCAGAAGCTAGATTTAATACACATCCTTGGGTAAAATATTGGTTACATTTTGGATTTATAAAAATTAAAGGAGAAAAGATGAGTAAAAGTTTAGGAAATATAATACCTGCAAAAGAATTTTTAGATAAATATGGAGAAGATATAACAAGATTTTATATTGGATCTTATCATTATAGAGAACCAATTGATATAAATGAAGAAAGTATAAATCAAGCAAAAGAAAATTATAGATATATAAGTTCAACAATCAAAACAATTATAAATGAAATAAATAGTTTGGATAGAACATTTTATTTAGATGATAATAAAATAAAAATATGGAAAGAATTATTAAATTATGAAAAAGAGTTTATAAATAGTATAAAGGATGATTTTAATACAAGAGAAGCTACAAGAATATTATTAGAAGCAACAAATTATATAAATAAAAATGTTATTGGATCTGAAACATTTACATTATATTTTACTTCATATAATTTCTATAATATTGCTTCAAGAATTTATGGATTATGGGAGGATATATTTTATGGAAAAGAAAGTAAAGAAAATTTAACAAATATTTTATTAAATATAATAATAGATATTAGGAATGAATTAAGAAAGAATAAAAATTATGAATTATCCGATAAAATAAGGGAAGAACTTAAAAAAGTTGGTATAGATTTATTAGATCAAGGAAACAAAACAATATATAGATTTATATAAAAATTATTATTTTTTAACTTTTTTATTAAAAATAAGTGAATGGATGATATAATATATCCTGATCTATCAATAATAATACTGGGACATGTTGATCATGGAAAAACAACATTAGCAAAATCATTAACAGGTCAATGGTTATCAAAACATTCTGAAGAAATAAAAAGAGGATTAACAATAAAGTTAGGATATGCTGATTTTACAATATATAAATGTGAAGAACATGGGTATTTTACAGAAAAAATATGTCCAATATGTAACAAAGAAAATAAAGCAATTAGAAAAATATCTATTGTAGATGCACCTGGTCATGAGAGTTTATTAATGGTAATGTTAACTGGTGCTGCAATTGTTGATGCTGCTATATTAGTTATTGCTGCTAATGAACCAGTACCACAGCCACAAACATTAGAACATTTAGTAGCATTTAAATATTTGGGAAATAAACCTTTAATAATTGTACAAAATAAAATTGATCTAGTAACAAAAGAAGAAGCAATGAAAAATTATCAAGAAATATTAAATTTACTAGATAAACTAAATATTGATAAAAATAAAGTAAAAATTATCCCAATATCTGCAATAAATAATATAAATATAAATTATTTATTAGAAGAATTAGTTAATTTACCAAAACCAGAAAAAGATGAAAGTTCAGATCCAATATTTTTAATATCAAGATCTTTTGATGTAAATAAACCTGGTACAGATATAGAAAAATTGGTTGGAGGGGTTCTGGGAGGGAGTTTACTGAAAGGTAAATTAAAATTAAATGATGAAATAGAAATAAGGCCAGGATTATTTATTAATAATAAATGGATTCCTATAAAAACAAAAATAGTTTCATTAAAACAAGGTAATTATGATGTAAAAGAAATATTACCAAGGGGAACCGCTGGAATTGGAACAACTTTAGATCCTTCAGTTACAAAGGATGATACATTAGCAGGTCAGATTGCTGGATATACAAATAAATTACCTCCACAATATGATGAAATAAAGGTAAAATATGAAGTAATAAAAGAACTATTTAATGAAAATGAAAAAATTCAAAAAGGGGAAACAATAATTATAGGATTATATAATATAATTTCTGATGGAATTGTAAAAAACATAGAAAAAGGAAATGTAATTAATATAAAATTAAATAAACCAGTTCTTGGATATAAAGATGATAAAGTAATAATATTGAGAAATATTAATAAAAGATGGAAGATTTTTGCAATTGGTAAATTATTATGAAATATAAAATATTAATTGATACAAATATATTTTTTATCCCATTTTATGAAAATTTTGATGTAATAAATGAATTAAAAGATTTTTTAATGAAAAATAATATTGAATATGAAGGTTTTTATACATTAAGAAAAAATATTATTGAAATTGAAAATAAAATAAATAGTTCAAAATCTGAAAAATGGAAAAAAATATATAATTTAGTATTAGAATATATAAAAAAGAATAATATAAATATTATAGAGACAAAAGAAAATTATGAAAAAACAGATAGACTTATAATAAAAACTGCATTATCTGATAAATTCATTGTATGTACACTAGATAAAAATTTAAGGATGATATTAAAGAAATTACATATACCAGTAATTTTTTATTCAAATAAGAGATTACATATAATATGGTAACAAATGCTGGAGCAGAATTTTATGCTGCAAAAGAAAAATATGAAAATGCTAAAACTCCTGAAGAAAAATTAAAATATTTATATGAAATGTTAAGAACTGCACCAAAACATAAAGGATCTGAACATTTAATTGCATGGATAAATAAAAAAATATCTGAATATGAAAAGATAATTGAAGAAGGTAAATATAAAAAAGGTGGGGGTAATATAAAATTAATAGAAAAATCTGGTGATATTTTAATAAGCATATTAGGAATAGAAAATTCTGGAAAAAGTTATTTTTTAAGGAAATTTACAAATGCAAATGTTGAAGTAAGTGAAATACCTTTTTCTACAATAAACCCAGCAATTGGCACTATATTTTATAATTGTGTATATTATCAATTTGTTGAAATTCCATCTACATTTGAAAGAAAGTTTAGATCAATTTTATCATTATCTGATTATTATATATTAATATTAGATGAAAAAAGAGATATAAAGGAACAATTGGAAAGAATAAATAAATTTTCAGAAGGAATAATTGAATTTAGTACAATTCCGAATAATAAATATAAAATAATATATAATAAATTTGATGATTTTAAAGATGTAAATTTACAAGAAATATTAGAAAATATAATTAAAGATTTAGATTTAATAAGGATAAAACCAATAGATTCAGATCATTGTATAATATTAAATAAAGAGTCTACTATAAAAGATTTTATTGAAAAAATAAATAAAAAATGGATAGATAAATTTAAATATGCAAAGGTAATTAGAAAAAATAAAGTTATAAGAGCTGGATTAAATTATAAATTAGAAGATAAAGATATTATTGAATTAAAATTAAAAATATAATTACTTCTTTTCAAGCTTTTCCTTTAATTCTACTATATCTTTTCTAGTATATTCTATTAATATTGCAATTACAGCTAACCATAATACTCCCAACCATGTAAATAAAGATGTTATAACCATAGCAGCTGGACTTTGTAATGCAATTGGTAGTTCTATGCTCTTAAATAATAAAAGATATCCTAATATCATATTAATAAAAAATCCTACCAGCAATATTATTTCCAACAAATTTGGCGTTTTGTAATCAAAGCTCACCATTATTAATTTTTAAATTAAATACTTATATATATTTCTATGAAAAGTTTAGATAAAAAATCGAGAAAAAATTTGATTGAGATATTAAAAAATAATTATAAAATAGAATGTGAAAAATTAAAAAACGAAAACATTTTTTTAGATGAAGAAAATAACATTTACATATATAATAATATCCCAATAGCATTTATAAAAGATAATAAAATATATCCAACAATATTTTTGATAAACGAATGTGAAACAAATATGAATTATATTAAAGTAAATATTGGAGCAAAAGAAAAAATATTAAATGGTGCAGATGTATTTAGACCTGGAATAGTTGAATTTTCAGATTTCAAAAAAGATGAAATAATATTAATAATATCTGAAGACAATAAATTACTAGCAATTGGAAGAGCATTATATGATAGCAATGATGCTATAAAAATGGAAAAAGGGAAAATAATAGAAAATATACATTATTATGGAGATAAAATAACAAAATATTATTTAAATAAAATTAAAAATTGATTTCTGCTTTAATAAATTGCTATATTTTTTTAATTTATATACAGAAACATTATACTTATTCATAAATTTATTATTTAAATATGATATTAGTTCATTATAATTATCAAATTTTTCTACTAAATTATTTAACATATATTTTGTCCCTTCTCTAACAACCCAAACACCAAGAGGAACTTTATATTCTCTTGTTACAAATCTAAATACAACTAAATTTCCAATCATTTTATAATTTCTCATAAATTCTGCAAAAGATAATTTTAAAGCACTATAACCTCCAGATTCTTCATCTCTACCAATTATACTATATTTAGAATTTAAATTGTATACAGAACCTGGTATTAATGTTTCTATTAATTCGCAATTTCCATTACCTGGAAAAAATACCCCATAAAAATCATTTCCATATAGAGAATAATAAAATAAATAATATTTATCATTAATTTTAGAATAATCTTTTATTTCTTCCTTTATTTTTTTCTCTAAAATTTCATGAACTGCAGTTATTGCCCACTTACTTGGAACCAATCTTCTATTTATCTTATATCCAAAAAAACCCATTGAAAACAATCTTGATAAATAATAATCGGACATTCCAGATTTATATAAATAGTATATTGAATCTTCTGCTTTCATTTCTTCTATTTTATATATTTCTTTTGGTATTTTTGGATTTTCATTTATTTTTATTTTATCTATTATTCCAGAATACCCATATAAACCAATTATCTTCGAAATTTTTATATTCTCACTTATTTTATTTAGATGTATTTCTAAATTTATTGATTTAACTGATAACATAGAATCTAAAATTTCATTATATAATTTATCATTTTTTCTTGGTAAATTTGCATCTACAAATTTCTTTGCATTTATTAAACTTATTCTACTTTTTATAATTTCTTCAACATCTATATTATTCTTTGCCCAATATATTGGGTTATCATATAATTCTATATTTTCATTATAAGATGTCAATATACCTAAAGATAATTTTGGATAATTGACTGAACTAATTAAATTTGATGGGGGAGTATAACCATTTATATCTCTTTTTAATATTATAGATTTTCCATATAATTTCTTGTATTTTTCTGCAAGTTTTTTTGCATTTATAACATCAATCATTAAATTTTTATTTATTTTTTTAATTATAAGTTTGATGGACATAATAAATATACCAACAAAATATAAATTAAAAGAAATTAAAAATTTAGATGAATT
This sequence comes from Candidatus Nanopusillus sp., assembly GCA_046533775.1. GTDB lineage: Archaea > Nanobdellota > Nanobdellia > Nanobdellales > Nanobdellaceae > Nanobdella. The sequence continues at coordinate 21,509 of JAWDOO010000006.1, read as the reverse complement.
GAAAAAATATTTACCAAAGAAATTTGCTCTAGTATCTTTAACGCAATATTCTGAATATGCTAAAAAAATATATGAAATATTAAAGAAGGATTATGAAATAATATTAAAAGAAGGATTATATGGAATAAATGTTTTAGGATGTTATTCAGAACCTGCAAATATAAATGATATAGATACAGTATTATTAATTGGAAATGGAAAATTTCATGCAGAAAATATTATAAGAAAATTAAAGAAAAGAGTAATTGTCTATGACCCTATTTATGGAGAAATAAATGTTTATGAACCAGATTATAATTTCGATAAAATTATAGAATTTTTATTAAATAAAATAAAAAATTCAAAGAATATTGGAATAATATTATCTATAAAACCTGGACAATATTATTATTTAGAAACATTAAAGGTTAAAGATAAATTGGAAAAATCTGGAAAAAATGTATACTTATTTATTGGAGATACAATTGATACTTTACAATTATTGAATTTTCCATATATAGATTTCTGGATTTTTTCTGCATGTCCAAGATTGATTGATGATATAATAGATAATAATATAAATGGCATAACAATTGATATTCTAATAAAAAATTTAGATAAATTGATTAATATTTAATATTCCCTGTACAAACATATATAATCCTACTGTAGATAATGTAGAGAATATAAAGAATATTATTATATTTACTATATAATATTTGTATAAATAATAATAGAATCCCAATTTATCTCCGCTATTTTCTATACTATTAATTGCATATATAATTACAAAGGCTATTGCCAAATTAAATATTCCAATTATAATTATCATCGAAGCTGGAGAGGTAAGAGAATTTAAGTTAAATATATTAAATATAATATTTGGTAATGAATTTATATATTGAGAAACATCAGAATTAGATGAAGTTAAATTTGATATTTGACTAAATTGAAAAGATAATTTATATAAAATCTCTATAACCATTACACTAACTGCACTCACTATTCCTAAAATAATTGGAGCTAAAATTCTTAATAAAGATTTTAATTGAGATAAATCTTCTGCCACAAGATCCTTAATTCTCTCTTTTACTTTCGATATTAATAAAAAATATTTTGCAATTATACCAGTTATAACAGCAGCTTCGGAAGGAGATTGACTGCTTGCTTCATATAGTAATTCCATTGTAGCTCTCAATTGAGATGATGGAATTTTAGATAGAGCTCCATATCTAATATCAAATATTGAATCATAAAATGATAAACCCATCCTTAAATTTTGATATACTTTTGATATAAAATCCCCAATTGGGCTACCTTTGTATTTGGGATAAACATATATCATCGCCTTTTCAAGTGGATAACCTTCATTTAATGCAGAACTTAAAGATAATAAAAATGGTGGTAAATCTGTCCCTATTCTTTCTAAATTTTTATATAAATCTTTATAATGCGAATAGTAAATAAAATCAATTAATGAAATAGATAAACCCATTAAAAATACTAAAAATTCCGATAATAATATTCCTAAAACATCAAATTTATACAAATATTGATATATTATAAAAAAGATTATAAAAAATAGTAATATACTTACTGAAAATCCACTTGCTATTGATATTAATTTATTTGTTAAATCTTCTCTCTTTAAATAATAAAATAAATATATATCATCATTTGAAAAAACGTTAATAATTTTTGAGGAAACTGAATAATTAAATGAATAAAATGCTAAAAATGGTATTAAAATATCAAATAATATAAATAAAACAAGAGGACTAAATATATTTTTTAAGAATATTGATGCAAGAGGAAATACTGTTAATAGCATAACTGGTAAAGTTATACCCAACATAGATACAAGATTTATTGTAGATCTTATTTCCCTAGAAAATTCATATAGTTCATTTACCAATTCCTCCAAAGCCTCTTCTATAGATTTATCTATCTGGAAATTCCTCCTATCCTTATCTGGATCATATAAAGCACTTAATATAAGCATAATACCAACATAGAAGAATTTTGCATTTTTTTCCCAAGATCTTGAATATTCTATTAAAGCTTCTGATGCAGAAACATATTTTCTATTATATATATCTCTTAACAATCTTAGCAAATCTAATTTTAATGGTAAGTTAATATTTTTTGCAGCAAATAACATGGCTTGCTCTATATTCGGATTTTGTCTTAATTTAATAGCTAACAATAATAATAGACTTATTAATTGGGACTTCTTCTTTGTATTTAAATCATTGTATAAAATAATATAATAATAATCGATTAATATGTATAATAATATACCAAGAGAAGTAAATAGTAGGAAATACAAAGGAGATATTATTATTGATGGAATTATTCCTATAAAGATAAACAATATTAGAAAAAATATTGCTGTCGAATCTATTTGATCAATATTTACATCTAAAGATATTTCTTCATTTATTTTTTCAAAATTTCTTCTTTTATTATTATTTGATTTAATCTTTATTATATTTCCAAATGTTTTAACAATTTTTTCATAATATTTTAATTTATTACCAAAATAAATATATTTATATAATTTTAATTTACCTTCTAAATTCTGAGTATCTAATTTATTTAACTCAACTTCTGATATATCCATTTCTTCATATTATCTAATATATATTCTTTTACAATTTCATTATATTCTTTAATACTTTTATCTATATATTGATAAAACACTTCATTATATGTAGAAACAAAATCTGCTTCTAAAATATCCTTCCTATTTTTTTCTCTTGCTATATCCACTAATATTTTTTTTGACAAACCTATTGTTTCTATCATATTCCATACCCTTTCCCAAGATTTCGACAAATATTTTATCCTAGATGCAACAGATTTTAATATATCAGAATCCCCATTTATTAATTCCAATGTTGGTTCTAAATTATCCTTTTCTGCATCATAAACCATTAAATCAACAAAACCCTTTTCTCTTAATGGATCTTGCTCCCACAATTTTCTTACTTCAGTTATCCTTAATACTCTTCTATATCTTTTTAACCCTGAAGGTTCTTTAATTGGATTTACAATTACTATTATATCTGTAGCTTTGAATGATGTTTTAGGAACTCCAAGATCGTTTACAACTCTATCATATACTCCATAAGGACTTTCTGCATGTAAAGTACCCATTACTGTATTCGCTAAAGCACCAACTCTCATAGCTTCATATAATGTTAAAGCTTCTTTTGATCTAACTTCCCCAACAATTATAGCACTATCTCCCATTCTTAAAGATACTCTTAAACCTTCTTCAGCAGATAATTCTCCAGATTTTAATGAAAATGGACTTCTAACTTTCATAGGAACTATATTATATCCTATTGATCTGAAAAATTCTGCAGGTATTTCTAGAGTATCCTCTACAGTTATTATCCTAACTTTTTTAGGTATTTCTAACATTAAAGCTGTTAATAATGATGTTTTACCACTTCCTCTCGTACCAGCAATTAAAATTGTCCTTCCATTTGCAACTAAAAAAGATAATAAACCTGCAGCCTGATAATTTAACATTTTATTATCTATAAATAAAGGTAAGGTCCATGGTTTGCTTCTATGTCTTCTAATTATATATGATAATCCAAAAGGAGATAGGGGTGGTGATAATGCTGCAACTCTCAATAATATATTATCTCCAATTACTAAATCTGTATCCAAAACTGGATTTGCTTCATCAAAGGGTCTTCCAGATATCAATCTTAATTTTGTGGCCCAAGATTCTACTTCCCTCCTAGTTGGAGTTACATTTGTAACACACATTTCATATTTAGAATGCTGTAAATATATTGGAGTTATGCCTGCTGGTGGATTTATAAATAGATCTTCTAAATTTTCATCTAATACTATCTTTTCTATTATCCCAAAACCAATTGTATATCTAATAATTATACTCTTAATTAATTCTAACCTATTTTTATCTATATTTATATTATATATAGACATTAATTTCGTTATTATATTATTTAGTATATTATTATATATTTCTCTTAATCTTTCTACATCTAGATAATCTTCCTTTCTAGGTTCATATTCTTGTAAAATTTCTATTGCCTTATGAGATAAAAATGTTTCTTCAGAGAATATTTTATATTCTTCTGGAAATATATAATATCTAAAAACCGTTTCTTCAGGATTTTTTAATATAAAAACTTCTGTATTTTTATCTAATCTATAAGAATCTACAATATTATAACTTTCTGAAATTTTATTTATATATTTTGTATCTATAAATTTTGGTTTTATATCCCCCAATAATATTCTTCTATATATTTCTCTATTTCCAATTTGATATCCAATTAGAAATGGTTTAATATATTTATATAAAGGCAATGATTCAAATTTTATTAAAAAATTATCTATTAATGATATTAAATTTGATATTTGATTTTCTAAATCCTTATTATTTTTTAATAATGATATTAATTTTCTTTTCATTCTTCTTATAAATATATATGTACCAATTGGATCCTTCAAATATCCCTTATCCAAATAATCTATTATAGTTTTTATTTCTGAATATAATGGATTCCCAGTTAATAAATATCTATAATATTCTGATATATTATTTTTAATAGAGAGATATACATCAAGAAAACCATTTAATACTTTTATACTATCTTCATAATATTCTATATTTTCATCTTGCTCAATTATTATAGTATTTACAAATGGATCTATAGACAATATATTTAATATATATTCCATTATATTTGGGTCATCTTCAATTGTAGCAATATTATTATAATTTTTAGCATTTACATATAATATTCTTTCTTTTCCATTCATTTTAATTTCATATTGTAAATTATTTAGCATATAAAGATTAATATATATTAAAATATAATAGTTTTACTATGAATGATCCAGAGACACTTAGGAGATTAAAATATTTAGAAGAGAAAATTTCAATATTTAATAATATATTACAGACTATGGATGTAACTACCAGAAGTTCTTTAGATGATTTTAAATTAGAGATAGAAAATATTAAGAAAGAAATAAATGATATAAAACAAGAAATAAACGATATAGAAATAAAAATAAAGGCAATAACTGATGAATTATCAAATTTTGCTACTACAGATCAATTAAAAATTATAAACTCTATTCTAGATTACATGAATCCTTTTGATTTTGTTACTAAGAAAGAACTGGATAAATTAGTAAAAGAAAAAATTATGGAATATCTTGATAACCTATACAATCAGAAAGATTAAATTTATAATATTCAATATTTTTATTAAGAATTATGAGAAGCTTCCTTGGTATATTTAGTAAGAAAGGTAATAAAGATCAGGGTGACCAACAGAATTTAGACAACCTATTTCAGGACTTTAATAATCAAATGCAACAAAATAATGGGTTATTCAATCAATTTCAGCAAAGTAATAATATTAATCCTATAGCAAATAATTATCAGAATTTTTCTTTTGGTCAAACAAATCAACAAATGCCATTACAACAAAGTACTCCAAGTCAATTTAATCAGTCCTGGAACTTACCTCCACAACCAAATCCAAGTCCAAATCAATTTCCACCACCAACACAACAACAAATTCAAAGTCAACCAGAATTTGGACAAAGTAGTTTTTCTATAGATGAAAAACTTGAACAATATATAAACAATACAATAAATGAAATATTAAAAGATAAATTGAATGAAGTAAATGATGAATTATCACAAATAAAAATATGGAAAGAGAAAGTAGAATATCTTATTAATAAAATGCAAGAACAGATTGATAAATTAGATAATAAGATAACTGAAATAAATAATTTAGCAACTAAAAAATTAGAAGAATATGATAAAGGAATGCAAGAAGCAACAACAGAGATACAAGCATTACATAGATTAATAAGAACAATGATACCTGCCATATCTGAATCTACAAAAGAATTAAGAGAAACAGTAGAAGAATTAAAATCTTTAAGAGATTCAATTAAAAAACCTTAAATTTTTTAATCCTTTTTAATAAATTTTATTAATGGATAAAAAAGAAACTATAATAGTAGGGTTAATACTATTAATATTATTAGCATTAGGATTTATAATTGCTCCATTGTTATATCCAATAAATAATAACCAAAACTTAAATCAAAATGAATTATATCAAATATACCAGATTGCACAATATTGCCAAGATCTATGTATATATGCAAAGTATAATTTATCTATAAATAACTTAAGTAATACTTGCCTAGTATCAAAAAATTCAATATTATATCAATCCTGGATTTCTTATCCAAATGCATATAATTGGGGATGTGAAGTATCTGATAATAATTTGAATTTATGCAATAATAGTAATTATATAGTATTGGATAATAATTGTTCAATAATTAATATATATTATCAAAACAAACAATTAAATATAACATGAAGTATATTGATTCTCATTGTCATCTATATAAATTCAATGAGATAGAAATTAAGAGAATAATAAAAAATAAAGATATAATAATATTATCAGTCTCTGAAGATTTAGAATCTTCATTAAAAAATTTGATTTTATCTCAATTAAATGAAAATGTAATACCTGCCATAGGAATTCATCCTTGGAATATAGAAAAAATAAATGAAAATACATTTAAAATAATAGAAGATATAATAAAAGATAATAAAATAAAAATACTTGGAGAAATTGGATTAGATAAAAAATTTAAGCCAGAAACATTTGAAAAACAGAAAGAAATTTTTGAAAAATTCCTAAATTTAGCAAAAGAATATGATCTAAATATAAATCTTCATACTCCAAATGCTTCAGAAGATACATATGATCTTTTAATAAAGTATGATATTAAAAAGGCATATTTTCATTGGTATAGCGGGGATGAAAAATTATTAGAAGAGATAATTGATAAAGGATATTTTATAGGAATAAATGTTGCAACAATAGTAAATGAAAAATATAGAAAATATATAGAAATTACAAACTTAAAAAATATAATAACAGAATCTGATGGTCCATATAATTATAAAGGCATTATACTTCATCCAGATATGTTAAAAAATCTTTATAAATTAATTTCAGATATAAGAAAAATAGATCTAGAAGAACTATCAAATATTATACAAAACAATTTTGCTAAGTTTATATATTAATATTTTGTTAACGTCATTTAACATATAGTTAATATTTATAAATTTTAAGATAGATATTCATTAACGTTATATTAAATAGGATTAACATGATGTTAATCAACAATGTTTATAAATGTCAAAAAACCTTATATGTATTATGAGCTACTTGCTCAATGAAAACTATTTAAGAATATTAGAATATATAGCAGATAAAAAGGAATTTACAGAAAAAGAAATAAAGAGACAATTAAAGATAAAAGAAGAAGAAATTAGGAAACTATTATATATATTAGAGGAAAATAATATAGTATATCCAATAAGCATAATAAATAATAATGGAAAATTTGATTTTAGATGGGGAAATAGAGTACAAGATAAAGAAAAATTATTTAGCTTATTGATTAATAAAGAGATTAATAGAATTAATGAAGAAATTAAAAATACACCAAAAACATTATATTATTGTAATGAGTGTGGAAGTGCATATACCTTCGACGAAGCATATGAAAATGATTTTATATGTAAAGAATGTGGATCATTATTGACTGAAAAGGAAAATTTTAGAATAATAGAGTTGGAAAATATTATACATAACTTACAAATATTATTAAATAAATATTCAAAGATTGCAAAGAAAGAAAAAGCATCAAAGGCAAAGGGTAAAAAATAATTTTTTATTTTTTATTTAAAATTATATTTAATGATATTTAAGGTTAAGATATATGATTTAACTGAAATATTTAAGGGAACAAAATCAAAACTAGTTAAAAATAATATAGATAGTGGAGCAAGAGTATATGGAATAAAACTTGATAAAATGAAAGGAATGATTGGGTTTGAAATATTACCAAATAGAAGAATAGGGACTGAATTTTCTGATATTGCAAAGAGATTTGGATTAAGAGGGATATTACATTCAGATGAATTACCAAACTATGGAATATCTGAAGAAGAAGTTAAAAATGTTAAAAAAATGTTAAACTGCTCAGATGAGGATGCTTTTATATTATTAATATCAAAAGATTATGAAGTAGCAAAGAAAGTTTTTAGTTTAATAATAAATAGAATAAATGAATCAATTAAAAGAGTACCAAAAGATACTAGACAGGCAAATGATGATGGAACTACATCTTTTTTAAGACCTCAACCTGGCTCTGAAAGGATGTATCCTGAAACAGATCATCCTTATATATATATTAACAAAGATATTATTGAAGATAATGAATACAATATAATAAGATATTATATAAATTATGGAGATATTAAAGAAACATTTGATATATACTATTTAAAAAAATTTGACAGAGATTTATATATTAAATTGTTAAATGAAGGTAAAACAATATTAAATTCTATTGATCCAGAATTTATTAAACAAATATTAAAATCTTTTGGATATAATGATAAACAAATTGAAAATATAATATGGAATGAATATATATATGATATAATAAAAATATCTTTTGATATAGATCCAAATATTGTGTATTATTTATTCTTTCAAATGATTGGAGATACAGAAAACTTATTTAAAGAAAAAATAGAAAAATTTGATTTAGATTTTATATATAAGATAAAAAATTATTTAAAAGATAAAAAGATCGTAAAAAATGCAATTCCAATAATATATTATTATTATATTAAATATAATAAGGATATTGAAAATATAATAAGAGAAAATAATTTATATAAAAGAAATAGAGAAGAATTAAGAAAAGAAATTGAAGAATATGTAAAATCTTTAAATACTAATGATAAAAAAGTTATTTTTTCAAATGTATTTAGTAAATTTAAATACGTAGCAGATAGTGAAGACATAAAAAGAGTATTAGAAGAAATATTAAACATATAAAATTTTTATATATTAGATTTTTATGGAGGAATGTATATTTTGTAAGATAATAAATAAAGAAATACCATCATATATATTATATGAAGATGAATATTCTATAGCTTTTTTAGATATAAATCCAATAAATAAAGGACATACATTATTTGTACCAAAAAAGCATTTTGATAGGATATCAAATATTGATGATGAATACATAAAGAATTTCTATGAAAGTTTTACAAAGTTCTTAAAATTATTTGAAGAAAAAATATCAAAGGATTATAATATAATAGTAAATAATGGAAAAAAGGCCGGACAAGCAGTATTTCATGCACATATACATATAATACCACAATATAATGAAAATGGATATAAAAATATATTTAATTGGAATACCCATAAATTATCAAAAGAAGAAGCTGAGGAAATAATAAAAAAATTTAATTCTTAGACTTCTTTATATTCAATAATTCCATCATTTACTATTTTAAATTTTACAGATATTCCCTCTGGTAAATATCTATGCTTTCTTAATATTGCTTCCCTAATATTATTATCTAAAATTCTCAATTCAACTAAACACTTTGACCAATATTTTATTAAATCACCCCCAACAATTCCAATTGTATCTTTATTATCAAATAACGAATATACTTGATTTATAACTAGAACTGGTATATTATATTTCCTAGAAATTTCTGAAAATATTTGTAATTGTTTTGCAAGTTCTATATTTACTTCATTTACATTGCTATCACCTCTTTCTAATCTATATAGCATTGATATAGAATCTACAACAATTAACCCAATATCATTAGAATTCTTTTTTACATAATCATATGTTAAATATATTGCCTTTTTTTGTTCAGAAAAATTTACAGGCTTATATAATAATATATTTTTCATTACATTCTCAAAATCTTCCTTTGCAATTTGTTTTAATCTTTCAAAAGAAAAACCACCTTCTGTATCTATATATATTACTTTTTTTCCCAATCTAGAAATATTGTAGGAACTTATTATTGCAATATTTGTTTTTCCAGATGCAGAAGGACCATAAAATGATGTAATAATATCTGTTTCAATACCTCCATCTAATAATTTATCTATAGGATATATTCCAGTAGAAATTTTACCCATATAAAAATTTTTTTATTATTTTTTAAAAGTGTAACTAATATTTAATTTCAATTTCTTTTTCTCCTATATTAATATATAAATACTTAACTTTTTTCCTAATACTATTTTTATAATTGTTTATTATGAATTCTAATGCTTTATATATATCGTTTATTTTTCTCTTTGTAACTGCATATATTTTTCCATTTCTAATTATTAATTCTTCATTCTTATGTTTTTCATAAAATCTATTATAATCTTTTTCTTCCCATAATAATGGACCCTCTCTTATTTCATATTCTGGTAATTTATCTGGATAATATAATATATAACCATATAAATAATTTTCATCGAAAAAATAATAGTAATTGAAAATTTTGAATCCAATATTATTTATCCATTTTTTAATATTATTAAATAAAGATAAAGCTTTACTATTTTTTATATCTTTATTATTTGAATTTCCTTCAATTTTTAAATATATCATATTTACATTATATTTTTCAGCCAATCTTTTTATTTCATCATAATTCATGTATATTTTATTAAAGAAGAATTTTTCCTTATCTTCAGATAATAAAAATATCCTAGAATAATATATAAATTCTGAAAATTTTTGTAAAGAAACTGAAGCTGCAACATTTCTATATTTATCAGTTGGATCAATTATTATTATTGGAGATTTTATTTTATCTTTAGATAAATTTTTCTTTATTTCATCATAGTTTTTATAATATTTTTCCAAATCTATTATTACTTTTGGCCTCCAATTAGATACATTTTTTATTGTATTTTCAAAAGACCCATAATTTATTAATATTAATTCTATTGCATACCCAGAAAATCCTCTAACATAAGATTCAGCTCCATAAACATTTATATTTTTTGTAAATAATTTTAGTAATCTAACTTCATCCTTCATTTTTTCATTTAATTTACTTATTACATATTTAACATGAAACGGAGATAAATCTGTAGTATTTTTAGCTTCCTTTATATCATTTATCTTTAATATTGGGACTAATTCAAATATTAAACCTTTATAACTTACTCTAAAATAATCCCTAGAACCTTTTATCCTTATATAATCTAAATTCTCTTTCTTTAATACATTTTCAACAATATTAGATATATTTTTATCATCTTTAAATAATAAGAATGTATCTACATCAAAATCATTTTTTATCCATGTATCCTTTGCAAATGATCCTCCCAAAAATGGTTCTAAATTATTTGATCTTAATATATCAAAAAATTCATTTATTATACTATATACTTTCCTTTTTTCTTCTTCAGATGGTTTTATTTTAGATAATATTTTATCATAATCTATCATATTTTAAATCTTAATATTGCACCTATTTTAAAGTTTGAAAATTGTTCTCCTTCAGGATGATTTTTTGATATTATTTCAACTTTTGCATTTGTTTGTCTTATTAAATCCATTAATTCCTTAATTTTATCTTTATAATCTTCAGATATTAATATTGTATCTACTGCACCAATTTCTAATGCTTTTTTTACATCATCAAATCCATAAACTACTAGACCAGTACCTTTTCCAAGATGTTCAAAAAATAATTTTGTTAATTCTATTTCTTTTACATATTCTGTTTTTTCTAATACATCTTTTGCCCTTTCCAATAATTCTTTTAACCCATATTCATTTGAATATGCTGTATCATATACACCTAGAATTTTTTGTTTAATATTATATGGTAAATAATCTCCGTTAACAAATTGTTCTTTAAGCAATCCAGGTCCTCCTACTAAAATACCAACCAATTTATCTAAATCTTTTTCAAAATAGTTTCTAATTTCATCTGCTAAATATTTTAACCATAAATGAACATCTTGTTCTATTAGTCTTTGAAATCTTACAGAAGATTGTCCTCCTGCTCTTATTTTACCAGGAACCCATGATTGTTTATTTTCTAATACTATTAGTTGATTACCTTTTAATACTCCTATAGAAGCTTCTCCTCTATCTAAAACAATTAATCCATATATTTGTTTTGGAGATATTAGTTCTTTTAACGGATCTAATACAAATCTAGAATCACATCTATACAATCTAATATTTAATTTGTCTGGAGGTTCTATTGCCCATAACCTTATATCAACATCTCCCGGTCTATTTGAAATATTTCCACAGAATACTACTAAACCCCTCTCAGGAAGTTTTTTTAATCCCTTTAAATAATTTATAATTTTTGCCAATGCATCCATTACATGCTGTCTGGTATTTTTATCCTTAATGTTTTGTGCAGTTGAATATTCATAACTTAAATGGTCTAGAACCTTGGTTAAATCATATCCAGCTGGTATATAGTATGAAATTAGTTCTGTAGCTCTACCATTATATTTACTTAATTCTTCTATTAACATTTGTAATTCAAGTTCTTCAACATCCATTATATAGAAAATTATGAATAATTTTTAAATACCAATGTACTCTTTTATATATTTTATATCATAATTTAAGTCCAATTTTTTTGATATATTTAATATATTATTTAAATCTCTATTAAGAAATTCTTCAGAATATGGAGAATCAATTGGTATTGATTGAGACACATCTATTATATATGGAATATTATTAAATATAATTATATTATATTCTGAAAAATCTCCATGAATCAATTTAGCTTTATTATATATTTTTTTATATTGATCTAATATATCAAAAAATAATTCTTCTTTATTTTCAATTAAATTATAAATATCATGTAATAATAATGGACCTTTTTCATAACCTATATATTCCATTACCAATATATTTCCCTTATATAAGTATGGAATTGGAACCCTTACCAAATTTTTATACATTTTTCTTAAATTCATATATTCTTTTTTTACCCATGTATATATTATCCCAATCTTTGTTCTTGGAAATTTATATATTCTTGGATCTGCTTTTAAATAATTTATCTGTTCTTTATAGCTTATTGACATTATTTTATATATCTTTATTGCAAATTTCCCGGATCTTACAACAATAGCCTCCTTACCTTCAGATATTAATGTTAAATTATTATCAATATAATGATCTTTATACAATTTATCTAAATAGTATAATGTATTTTTATCAAATACTTTTCCATATACTTTCCATATTTCTTTATATTTCATATTAATATATCTATAAGACTATTTCTTAAACCTGGTAAAAATCCTAAATAAAATAACATTATATATATTACATTTCCTAGATCATCCTTTAAATAATATTTTGTATAAAGTGCAATAAATAATGTTAAAGATAATTTCAATCCATAAAATAATAAAGGATTATTATATTGAAAGATAAGAATATTTAATAACTGATGTTCGGATTTTAAATTAAAATAATATACTGAGATAATTGAAAAAATAATCTCATATATTTCTCCAAATATTGATAAATAGAATAATTTTTCTTTATATGATAAATAAATTAAAATAGAAAATAATAAAATAAATATTAAAAATGGTAATAAATTTATTGGCCTTCCAAAAATAAAAAGAGGAATTTCTAATATTAAAATTACCAATAATATATATAAGTAATATTTTCTATATTTATATAAAAATAGAACTGGTAAAAAAGATATTAAAATCCATAATTCTAATAGAGGTGTAAATAATAAATATGTTTTTATTGTATAACCAAGATCAATATTTACTCTTGGAATAATAAATATTATAGTTAAAATAATTAGATCTAATAAAAAATATCTATCAATAATTACTTTTTTATTTTTTACAAATAAATAATAAAAAAGGATAAAACCTACAACAAATAATAATCCATATAAAAATGTATTATATATATTATATTGATATTGATATCCTATTACCGGATATACAAAATATTGATAAAAAATTTGATATAAATTCATTAACGCCTATAATATTGAAAATATTGGAGTAAATTGTTTAATATAGCAATTATATTATCTAACTTTGTTGCAATTGTATCTAATTTTGTATTTAGCATTTGTATTGCATTATAATCAATCTGATTTGGATATTGATTATTATATCCATAATTTTGTGGAAAATTTGGTAAATATGCCTGAGGATTTAATTGTCCTGGGAATTGATTTTGTTGAAATGTATTTTGATTCTGAACTGGTGGCAGTGGAGGTGGTGGTAATGGTTCATTTGGATATGGACCTGGAGAATAATTTCCTGGTCCCAATGGTGGATAATTCATAAAATCCCCTTGTTGGTTTATATCATAATCTTCATTATCCTTTTTTCCAAAAAGATTCTTTATAAAATCTAATGCCATATAATATTATAAAATTCTTTAATATATAAAATTATTCTTCCTCTTCTTCCAAACCCTTTTCCATAAATTCTTCATAAGATATAGGCAATTCTCCTCTTTTAGATAATAATCCCCTATTTCTTAAATATTCTCTAGCAATAATATAATATAATAAGGCTAAAGATTTTGCCCCTCTATTATTTGCCGGTATAGCAATATCTATATAACTTAAAGAATTATTTGTATCAACAAATGCAATTGTTATTTTTCCAGTTCTATATGCATCCAATAAAGCATTTCTATCAAGTATGGGATCCGTTATTATAACAACATCAACATCCTTAAATATATCTAAAGCAGGATTTGTTAATAATCCCGGGGGATATCTCTTTGGATAAACATTTATTCCAGTATACTTATTTAACATTTGAAGTGGCTTTCTTGCAGTTTCTCTTCTTCCAACTGCTAATATTTGATATGGCTCATATCTAGATAACAATTTTGTTGATAATCTCAATCTTTCATCTAATTTTATTACATCTATAATTGCCAATCCATCAGATCTTATTCTAGCAATAAATTTTTTTGTTTGTTTATTCTTTATTTTTGTACCTATATGAACACCTGCTTTTATATATTCCTCCAAACTAACCAACCAAATATTTTCTTGTGCCATTTTATATTGCTTTCTTTCTTCCAGTTCTTCTTGAGCCATATTTGCCATACTTTATTGGATATCCATGCTTGGGTAATGGAGTCATTCCACCTTTATTTCTTTTATGTTTACCTCCCAATGGATGATCTGAAGCATTTCTTGCAGTTGGTTTACTAATTGGCCATTTTCTATGATGAGCTTTTTTAAAATAATATTTATTTCCAGCTTTAACAAATGGTTTATCCGTTCTTCCACTTCCAGCAATTGTTCCCAATATTGCTCTAGAATATAAATTGACCATCTTTGTTTTTCCAGATGGTAATTTTAATATTGCATATTTATCTGTTTTTTGAACTAATATACATGATGCACCAGATGTTCTTGCAATCTTTCCACCATCACCAGGAGAAATTTCTACCATACAAACATTTGATCCATCTGGAATAACTTTTAATGGCAAAATATTTCCATTTTCTACTGGAGCATTTACACCTGCATAAATTTCTTTTCCAACATATAAACCTTCAACAGCAGGAACTAAAATTGTTTCACCAGTTTCAAATTTTATCTTAGCAATTGGAGCATAATGAACCTTATCCTTTATTATATCTATAACAATACCTTTTACCTTATCTTTCATTTCTTTTTCATCTAAAGGTCTAAAAGAAAATTCTCCTATTGAATAAAAATCTGGGACCTTATATATATTCTTTCCTTTACCTAACCTCTGTTGTAATATTGTATTTCCACCCATTTTATATTAATCCTAATTTAGATAATATATCTTGGGCCTTATATTCCTTTTCTAATGTAACATATGCCTTTTTTCTTCCTTTATAATCTATTAATGTATTTACTTTTTTTACTTTAACATTAAATAATTTTTCAACAGCCTCTTTTATATCTTTCTTTGTAGAAGACCTATTTACAATAAAAATAACCTTATTATATTTATCAAGTAAATACATATCTTTTTCTGTTAATTCAGCATAAAGTATAACATCTTTTATATCCATCTTATAATTTCATATATATAAATTTCTTAAATCTTCTATTGCCTTTTCACTCCATATAATAAATCTACCCAATTTACCTCCAGGAGCCAATTTTTCTATATTTAATTGATCTACTTTTGAAAATTCTACACCATCAATAGAAATCCTTGGTAATTGAGAATCAGAAGATAATACAAATAAAATTCCCCTATATTTTTTTATTCTTCTATTTCTCATTTTTCCCTTTCCAGCTCTTTGTTTCTTATTTTCTTTTACATATTCAATAAAGTTTATTATCTTTAATTTATTAAATAAATCTCTATATTCTTTTGCTTTCTTTAATTCTTCTAGATTAGATATAACAATTGGTAGACCAAAAGTATTAATTGACTCATTTAAATAAATAAAAGATTTTGTATATCTATTTTTTATATAATCTAAATTTGAAGATGCGGAAATTGCAGATAATATTGCTAATCTTTTTTCCTTTTTATTTATTTTTTTATACCAATTTTTTTCTGGTTTTGGTGGATGAGCTCTTCTTCCCTTTACAGAACCTGGTATTAATCTGGTTACCCATATAAAATTACCAGCAATTTTTGCAAATATTGATCTAGGAACCCTTGATATACCCCTTTTATATGAAGATCTATATGTATATCTCCTCTTTGATGTCCATGCAGAAGCTTCCATACCTGCATATTTATATGAACCATAAGGTACTCTATGACTTAACATGTATGCTCTAAATACTTTATATACTATATCCTCTCTTATTTCATATTTAAAGTGTTCTGGTAATTCTATTTCTTTTATTTTATTACCTTTCTTATCATAAACGGATATCATATTTTCCATGGCTATATTTTATATATAAAATATATTTAAATCTTTATAATAACTCACATTAACTATTAAGATATGTATGAATTTATTAATGATATTATAAAAAAGAGCTTTAGAAAGATTACCATAATATTTATTATAATAATTGCATTAATAATTGTAATAGGAAAATATTTACCAGTATTAAAAATATATTATCCAATTTTATATTTATCAGCAATTGTTTTTTCATTGGAAGTTATATTTCTAGAATATTATAAAACAAAAAAATCTTTAGATAAATCTTTATTATATTATATAGCATATTTATATTCTCTCTCATTTTCTACAAATAATACTAGAAGATTATTAGAAATTGCAATTGAAGAAAAAACAGAATTTAAGGATATAAATTATTATATGTCAAAGATCCTTTTTTTGACAAATAAATATAATTATACAATCCCAGAGGCTATAAAATATGTATTACCATATATTCCAAATAGCAATTTTAAAAGTTTTTTAGAAAGATTTGCAACCTCGATTGATATTGGTGAAGAAATATCAGAATTTTTATATAAAGAATATGAAACACAAGTGGCAATATATGAAGCAAATTATGAAAAAGGTTTAGAAAATATAAGATTGTTAGACGAATTTATAATATCTTTATTATCATCTTTAGGATTTGCATTTTCTTTAATATTATTTATACCATTCTTAGTAAGTGCAAATATAATACTTTTACTAGCGGATTTTTTTATAATATTTATTGTAATTAATTTACTTATATATTATGTATCAAAATATTACATCCCAGATGATGGGTTATGGTCCCATTCAAAAGAAAAACCAAAAGAATATATAACTATAAGATATTTATTTTACCTTTTATCATTATTATCTTATATATTATTTTTAGCATTATTTTTAGTATTAAAATTACAATTATTAGAATCATTTGCAATAGCAGTTACACCATTAGCATATATAAGTTATAGAATGATATTATTAGAGAGAGCATTAAAAATAAAAGAAAATCATTTCCCAGCATTCTTTAGTAGTATAATAGAATACTCAGAAATATTTGGAAGTAATCAAACAAAAATATTGGATAATGTTATTATACATGATTTTGGTTTATTAAATGAAGATATTAATAGATTAAGGAAAAGAATTAATATAACAAAAAATTATTCAGAATCTTGGAGATATTTTATAGTTGAATTGGGTAGTTCGATTGCAGAAAAAATAATAAAGGTATTTGAAAAAGTTTTATCATATAATGGAGATACAAAGAAAGCAGGAGATATGTTATATAATATATTAATAAAGATAATTGAACTTAGGTCTAGAAAATCTCAATTTATATCCAATTTAAGAGGTATTATATATGGAACATATATAGCATTTATAGCAATTTTATTCATAATTGCTCAAATATTATATTTATTAAATCAGATGTTTCAAGGTGTATCTACAGCACTTGGTACTGCAGTAGCTCAAATAGGTATAAATATATATACATTTTCAATGCCTCTATATATATTGCAAGATTATATATTTGTAATATCTATTATTGAGGCTTTTATTTTAGCCGGAACATTAAAAAATATAGACGGAGGATCAAAACTTGGAATGTTCTTAGATGCAACAGTTATGATATGGCTAAGTGCATTATTAAATATTGGGATATATTATTTATTTACATATGTATTCTCTGGTCTATCTTTAGTAAAGGTATAATTTATTTTTCTTTCTTTTGGTATAAAATCTTTCAATATATTATTTTTAATATAAACACTACATAAAATATCATTATTATCTTTTGCTATATAAAAACCATTTTCATAATTTTTTTCCAATTTTATATTTTCATTATATTTATAAAAAAGATTTTCTTTTTTTATTTCAATATTTTTATTAGAATTTATTCCAAAAATCTGTGCACCTTCTATACTAAATCTATATATATTATTTTTTTCTATTTTAATTACATATAAACCATATCTTTTTATATATTTTTCATTTAAAAAATCTGGAAAATTTTTATTAAACATATATATTTTATCTTTATTAATAAAAAATCTATATTTCTTTATTATTGACTTATCTATATTTATATTATAATATTCTTCTATTTTTTTAAATATTTCTTCTATATTCTTTTTATTTAATTCTTTCATAACTTTTCTATAGCCTCTTTTATATATGATATTTCATTTTCATTAAATCCTAATATTTTTGCATATTCTTTTCCTATTTTTTCATTTTCTTTCATTAAAACTATTAATGTATTTATATATATTTCCCTAATTCTCTTTTTTGATGTATGAACCTTTTTTTGTAAATTTTTTGATAATTCTTCAATTTTTTCTCTTATTTCTTTATTTTGTGATAATTTTTTTACATATTGTGGCATTCTATATTTTGTAAATTTATTATATCTCTTTTCTTTTGCCAATGCAACTCCAGCATACATTAATGTTGTAAAATATTTTAATAGATCCCAATATTGTCTTCTATAAATTCTTCCATAAAATACAATTGCTAAAGATAACCAATTATAAGCTTCATATATTTCTTTTATATTTTCATATTCATTTGATATATTTTCTTCAACCCATGCTTTAATTTCTTCAGGATCCATATCTACATCTGCAAATGGTAATGTAGCACCCATTATTGTATTTGCCTTAAACATCTGACCTAATGCTTTAAATATTGTAATCTCTCTTTCTCTATAACCTAAGACTTCCAAATCTTTCAATGTAATATGATTAGTCATTGTTGCCAATGCTTGCAGATCATTTATTGCACTTCTTAAATCTCCAGAAGATCTTTCTACAAGTGCAGATAATGCATTATCATCAATTGTTATCTTTTCATTTGTGCAAATTCTCTTTAATTGTCTTATTATATCATTATTTGATAATTTTTTGAATTCAACCATATCACATAAGTCCCTTAATTTCTTAAATTTTGGATCCCATGGATCATTTGCAGTCAATATTATTGGCCATCTTGATTCTTCTATTATTTTTACCAATGCTCCAACTCCACCTCTATCTTGAAATCCAGCTAATCCATCTACTTCATCAACCAAAATTATCCTTCCTTTTTTTAAAAATGGTTTTCCCTTTATTGCTTCTCCTAATTTTTCATGTATAATCCTTGCATTTCTATTATCTGAAGCATTTAATTCTACAACTTCATAATTTAGATCATTTGCAATTGCATATATTGATGATGTTTTTCCAACACCTGGAGGTCCATATATTAATAATGCTTTTTTACTTACATTTGGATATTTTTCAATAAAGGATTTTATTTTTCCGATAGCCTCTGATTGATTAATTATTTCATTAATATGTTTAGGTGCATATTTTTTTATCCATGGCTCAACCATTATTTAATATTTCTAATTAGAATATTAAAATTGTAAGATATATCTGTGTAACTTCCATCTAGTAATAGATAGTAACAATAAATTTAAAAATTTTTTTAACAATAATTTTAGTATGGTAGATACATCCTCAAATCAAAACCAATCTAAGACACCAGAAGAATTAGTAAGGAAAAAATTGGATGAAGCTATATCAGCATATACAAGTTATCTATATACAAAGGGCAATATGCTTGAATCAGTATTAGAAACAACACCGCAAGCGTTACCATCATTAAAAACATTAATAGAAAACCTAGATGAATTTGGCGAATGTAAAAGTTTTTTAACCAATGATCAAGAAGCTCTCCAAAAGTGTATAGATGAATATAACTTTAGAGAAGGCATACTTGGGGGTATTTGGGAATATACTATATGGAAGCATACACCAGAACAAATTAAAGAATTTACAAAAGGTTTAGACGCCTTAGTAAAAGGAGGCAAACAGGTAATAAAGGATTTATATAATCGATACCAACAATATAAAACTACTTCAATACCTCAAGAAGATATAGATCCCAGGGTACTTGAGATAATACCTGAAGTTGGGGCTATTAAGTCTCTTATACTTCGATATTTAGAGAACCCCGAAAGTTATGGAAAACAACTTAGCAAATATTTAGGAAAAAGACAATATCTATCTATAATAAAACAAACATTCTTAACATTACCAAAATCTATCGAATATTTAGGGAAAAAATTAGGAGTGAAGAAATCGGAAGTGGAGACAAAAGAAGAAGTAAAATCATATGAAGAATTAAAAGAAGTCGCAAAAAACTATACTCTCTATGCATCTTCTATGAGAGATGCACTTGATATAGTATCAGAACATATACCAGAAGCTTTACCATCATTAGCAACGTTAATAGAAAACTTAAGAGAATGGAGCAAAAGTAATCTTTTAACTAACAATCAAGAAGATCTTAAAGAGTATGCAGATAGATATTACTTTATGGCTTACTTCATGGGAAGTATTCTAGAATGGTGGGTATCAAAATGGAGAATTCCGCCAGAGGAAATTGAAGGATTCACAAAAGGTTTAGAAACTTTAGCAAAAGGTGGCAAAGAAATAATAGATGGCTTATATAGATATTATAAAGATGTAAATATATTGGCATTAGAAGAGATATCAAAAATTTATAAAACTATAAATATATATAGGCTAAAAGAAGCACGTGCAAGTGCAGGTGAAAGTATTAGATATCTTCTAGTGGATTATTTCAGAAATCCTAAAGATAATGAAGATCAACTTATGAAATATGCAGGAATGAAACATTAAGATAGATTGATATAGCAG
>JAWDOO010000005.1:0-39651 GCA_046533775.1 Candidatus Nanopusillus sp. | reverse complement strand
GGCATTATGATATTTGAATAACAAAATTTTATAAAGTTTGATTTTTATTCTTTCTACAATTTTCTATATTTTCTTTTGCAATTCTAAGCATTCCCATCAATAAAGAATATTCTCTTTTTGTAATTAATGCTTTTCCAATTAGATTTCTCAATCCTCTATATATAAATGGTTTTCTATAATCCTGAGAAGGTAATACATCTACGAAATCTTTAAACATTTTATATAAATATTTTCTTTCCTGATTATTTATTAATTTAAATACTTTTCTTATTGGATTATTTTTTGAAATAAATAATTCATATAATATTATCGCTGCAGAATGAGTTATATTCATTATTGGATATTCTTCACTTGCAGGAATTGTAATTATTCCATCAAATTTATTTAATTCTTCATTGCTAAAACCTTTAGATTCCCTTCCAAAAAATATACCAATCTTTCCATCATATTTATATATAGAATTTGCAAATTCTCTAGGAGTTAATGGATTTCTTAATACTTCATTCCCCATCTTTGAAGAAACCCCTGTTGTACCATAATTTATATCAAATAAATCAATTACTTCATCTAAACTATTATATATTTTCATATTCTTTATTATTTCCCATCCTTTTTCTCTTGCAACAATTTTTACTTTATCTCCATAAGGATTTACTTTCGGATTTACTAATATTAAATTCTTAAAATCAAAATTTGCCATTACCCTTGCTAATGCACCTATATTATCTTCAGATTCCGGTTCTACAAATACAATATAAAACTCAATCATGGTTCCAATCTATTTGGATCTCTTGGTATTAATACTGCTTCTTTTACATTTTCAATATTTAATAATTGTTTTATATATCTGGCAATACCAAATCCAAATCCCCCCATTGTTGGAGCTCCATATTTAAAGAATTCTAAATAATATTTAAAATTATCTGGATTTAATCCTTTTTCCTTTATTTGTTCTAATAATATTTTATATCTATGTTCTCTTTGAGAACCTGTAGAAATTTCTAAACCTTTATATAATAGATCAAAGCTTTTTGTTGTTATCATTCCATTTTTCATTGGTTCTCCCTTCATATGATAAAATGGTCTTGCAATCCAGGGCCAGTCAATTATAAATACAAATTCATTATCATATGTTTTTTTAATATAATCTCCTAAAATTTTTTCTCCTTCAGATGTTATATCTCCATTTTCTTTTATATTATTTTTTCCAACAATTTCATATACATCTTCCATTTTTATTTTAGGAATATTTTCTGGAACAAATATATCTACATTATAATATTTCTTTATTTCATCTTCAAAATTTTCCTTTATTTTCTTATTTGTATATTTTACAATTTCTTCTAAAATATTCATTACATCATAATGAGAACTTATATATCCTATTTCTACATCAAAAGATGTAAATTCTGTTAAATGTCTTGATGTAAAAGAAGGTTCTGCCCTAAAAGCTGGTGCAATTTCAAATACTTTTTCAAAACCAGAACATATTGCCATTTGTTTATAAAATTGTGGTGATTGAGCTAAGTAAGCTTTTTTATCAAAATATTTTAATTCAAAAACTTCTGCTCCCCCTTCAGATGCTGTGCTTATTATTTTTGGAGAAAATATTTCAATAAAATTATTATTATATAAGTATTCTCTAATATATTTTACTGCATATGATGTTAACTTAATTATTAAACTTTTCTTTGGATCTCTAAGATCGATCCATCTATAATTTATCCTTTTTTCAAAATATGAATTTTCATCTATAGGCAATCTATCTGCAGGTTCACTAATTAAATAAATTTCCTCAGCAACAATTTCTTTATATTTTTTTGCAATTCCTTTAACATATTTTCCTTTAACTACTATAAATGTATGTAAAGAAAATTCTTTAATAAATTCCAAATCGTTAAATATATCTTTTTTTATTGTTATTTGAGCATCTCCAGTTTGATCTCTTAATATAATAAAAGATATATTTCCAATATTTTTTATATTTATTATCCATCCAGCTAATATAACTTCTCTATCATATTCGATTTTTTCAAGATCTTTTATATTTATCCTATTTTTCAATAGCTCAAAACCTTTGTTATAATTATATATGTCCATAGAAATTTAGTATAAATAATTACTTTAAATTTTTCATTTTTATATTATCTCTGATATTTAGTAGATATAAAAGCAGGTATTTTTGCTGTTATAAAAATTAATTATAATAGTTCTAATGGATCATCTGTATCTATCGAATAATTAGATGTAATTATATTATTTATTAAGAACTTTAGTTTAGATAGTATTCCATTAGGTATTTCTTTTCTTTCTATTACCCCGCTATCATTGATTACTTTAATTTCGATTCCCTCTTTAACTATAAGACATCTCCTTTTCTTATTATAACCTTTCTCTGTACCATCATATGTATTTATATCCGGCACTACTACTTTATCAACAATTTTACCTTCATTATTTATTTTAGCTAAATGATGATAATTATTAAAGAAGATATCAACTTTAACCCCATCACTTACTTCTTCAAATCTAATTTCTCCTTTATTAATATGATAAAAATCTCTAGCTAAACTTATTGCATAGTCAGGTTTAACTCTCTTAATACTTTTTATAGCTTCTCCAACTTCATTAATAGTAATCTCTTCTAAGAAATTGTCGTTAAGTTCTCTAATAACTTTTATTTCTTTGTTTTGTTTTACTATTTTTCCTTTATAAAATTCTTCTACTTTTCCTTCATCTAATGGATCAAAGGTGAGGTTCTTTATATTTCCTTTTCTGTCTACAATAACTTCCGCTTTAGTAAGACCTACTTTAAATCTTAATATATAATATGAAACTACCCATGCTGATTTATGGCCTTCCAGTTTTATTTTTGTTATTATAGCTCCTTGAGGCACTAATTTTTCAGCTATTTTTATTGTTTGGTCTCTTGCATTATAGTAAAACTCTGAATTTGTTTCATATTCAACTCCGCAATTTAAGTTCTTAACTAATGTTAGTATTCCCCAATATATGTTTCCATCACCGTCTATGGATATTATAAATCTTCTGCTTCTTCTTCTCTTTAATTTATAACTTACTTTTCCCTTAAAAATATACAATCTTTTTAAATGCGCCTTTACAGAAATTAATTTAACTTCTTTATAATGAGAAAGTTTATTTTTTGCTATCCTTATAGCTTCGCTTATTGAAATGGGCATAAAAGCGCCAGCATCTTTTATGTCTGTAAGGAAAAATTCAGCTTCTTCTTCCATTAATACTTTATTATCTATCTCATTATTTTTCAATGTCAGTTCTGATGTTATAGGTAATCTAACATGTCTTTCTCTCAGTATCCTTATTAATTCCGAACCATTGAGATGCCATAATCTATGTTCATAGATTGTTTGTAATGCCGAAGGGGTGAAATCTGATGTTGTTATTATAAGCGCTCTTTTGCATCTGTATTTTTTCATTCCATTAATTGTATAAATAATCTCTTTTGAATCTACTTTTTTATCTTTAGAGTACTTTTTGATTTGTATACATACGCACTTTCTATGTTTAACATAAAAAGCAATAACATCGCAACCTTTATCACCTGGACCATCTGTAATTGTAATATATTTATAACCGATTTTAGGTAATACTTCTTCTGCTATAAATCTTACAAATTCTTTATTTTCCATAGATCTTAAAATATCAAGTTCATTCATATAATACTATTTAAACATAAGGTTAATTAATTTTGATATAATTGTATCGAAAATCCAAAGTATTTGTGTATTTATCTAAATAAAATTTATTTTTAACATTTATTTATAGATTTTTCATTTTTATATCAATCATTGCATGTAATTCTTTATATATTATTGTCAATTTTTCTTCATAACTTATATTTTTTCTTAGATCATATACCGATAAAAAGGGAAGGTCTTTATTTTCCATATTTTTTAATTTATTTAAAAATAAATCATATATTTCATTAAAATTATCATTAACAATTTTTTCTATTTCAATTCTCAATTTATCATATTCTTCAAATCTATTAAAAAATTTTTTAGTATAATAATCTACCACAAATATTGGTTTTTCAAATGAATATAATATTATTGCATCGCATGTTTCTTTTCCAATTCCCTTTATTTTTAATAATTCATCTCTCATTTTATTTATTTCTAATTTAGAAAAATTATCAATATTTCCATAATTTTCTAATATATAATTAGATAGATATTTTAATGTTTCAAGTTTTCTTAATCTAAATGGAACTTTTATATCATTAATTGATAAATTATCTATATTTTCTAGTCTAAATATAAAATTTTTTGATTTTAAATATTCTATATTTTTTTCTACTAGATTCCATTTTGTGTTTTGAGTCAATATTGCTCCTATAATTATTTCTACTCTCCAATCCCCTTTATTTTTATTATGATAATTTATATCTACCGGCCACCAAAATTGAAAATCAATTTCTTTAATTAAATTTATAATAGATTTGTACATAGAAGTATAATGATATTAGTAGATAAAAAAATTAGGGAATATATAAAAAGTGGAAAAATAAAGGTTGAACCATTTGATGAGAATATGATAGGTCCAGCATCATTGGATATAAGATTAGGATATAAATTTAGAGTATTTAAAACATTGGAAAAAGAAGTTATAGATGTAAAAGATTATTATGATGATATATATACAAGAGTAGAGACAAAAGATTATATAATACATATAGGAAAATATTCAGATCTTTATATATTAAAAAACGATAATGTTCCAATAATAATTCATCCTGGAGAATTTATTCTAGCATCAGTATATGAATATATTGAATTACCAGATAATATTGTTGGACAAATACATGGTAGATCTTCAATTGGAAGACTTGGTTTAATAGTACATACCTCTGCTGGTTATGTTGACCCCGGATATAAGGGATATTTAACATTAGAAATTATTAATGTAAATAAAGTTCCAATTAAAATATATCCAAAAACAAAGGTTGCCCAGATTGTTTTCATTGAAACAGAAACCTCAGAGGTACCATATGATAAAAGGAAAGGATCTAAATATTTGAATGAAGAAGGTGCTACAGGATCTTTGATATCAAAAGACTTTAATAATGATTTTTAAATATTTTTTATAAGTTATGAAAAAATGGTAAAAAGGACTGGACCTACTAATATTTATCTAAGAAAACTGATAAATTTATTAAAAAGAGAAGGAAAGAAAAATAATAGTAAGTTTTGGTTGTATGTAGCAGAACTTTTAAGTAGACCAACAAGAAAAAGGGTTGAAGTAAATTTATCTAAATTGAATAAATATACAAATGATGGAGATATTGTTATAGTTCCTGGAAAATTACTTGGTTATGGTATGATAAATAAAAAAATTACAGTTGCTGCATGGAAGTATTCGTTAAATGCAAAAGAAAAATTGGAAAAGTCTGATATTAAAATATTGACAATAGAAGAATTATTAAAGGCAAATTCAAAAGGTTCAAACATAAAAATAATAATATGATAGCGATAGGAAAAAAATACATAGATGCAACAGATTCTATTTTAGGGAGGTTTGCATCAAGAGTTGCTAAATATTTGTTAGAAGGATATGAAATATATATATTTAATGCTGAAAAAGTTATTTTAGTTGGAAGATGGAATAATTTAGTTAAATATTGGAATCATAAAGTAAATGAAAGGGGAGATTGGATAAAGGGTCCATTTTATCCAAAGAGACCAGATAAAATATTGAGAAGAGTAATTTATGGAATGTTACCAAAAAATAAGAGGGGTAAAGATGCTCTTAAAAAGGTAAAAGTATTTTTAGGATTGCCAGAAGAATTTAAAGATATAAAATTGGAAAAGATAGAAGAATCTTTAATTCAGAATAGATTAAAGGTAGGAACAATAAAGGAATATCATTATTTAGGTGATATATCAAGGCAAATTGGCGGAAAATTTTAAAAATATAGTATATAAATCTATATAACATGACAATAATAGTTACGGCAAAAAGAAAAACAGCAATTGCAAGAGCATATATAAAAGAAGGTAATGGTAAAGTTACAATAAATTCCATTCCATTACAGGTATATGAACCATTCTTAGCAAGATTGAGAATAAGTGAGCCATTAATATTGGCTGGAGAAGATTATATTTCAAAAATAAATATAAAGATTAAAGTAAAGGGTGGTGGCTATATGGGAAAAGCTGAAGCAGCTAGAATAGCTATTGCAAAAGGTCTAATAAAATACTTTGATGATGATAAATTAAAATTATTATATTTGCAATACGATCCATATATGTTAAAATCAGATCCAAGAAGAAAAGAACAAAGAAAATCTCCTACTTCAAAAGCAAGAAAGCACTACACGACAGCCTATAGATAAATTATTTATTCAACTTTTTCAATTTCTACCTTATTTTCATTTTCTCCTTCTGTTGTTTCTTTACTACTTTTTTCTTCACTTTCTTTTTCTGATGTAGATCTTACAGAATATACAGCTTTTGATATTATCCAAATTTGTCCCATTGCTTTTATTAATTGATGTGGAGCTATTATTCCCTTAATTCCCCTTTTAGATAAATCTGGATCTAATACTTTTATTTTCCATCCATATATTTTATTATCACTTATTATTGCATCTTCAACTTCTCCTAAGAAATATCCATCTTCTGTATATACCTTCGATCTAGTAGTTTCAGATATCTTTCTAATATTCAATGCCATAAAATAAAATAGACATATTGAATAATTTAAATTTTTTCATAATTTAGGTTTAAAAGGTAAAATAATATTATGAAATTATGGCACCTGAAGATAACCAAAATAATCAAAAAGAATTAAAATTAAAGGTTGCGGAAGCTATTCAAAATGATTTATATAGAGGAATTGTAAGAATTGATGCTGAAGCTATGAAAGAACTTGGAATAAGAATTGGAGATATTGTTGAAATTGAAGGAAAGAAAAAAACAGTTGCAATTGCTCAATTATTACCTCCTCAAGATTATGGTCTTGGAATAATTAGGATGGATGGTATTATAAGAAAAAATGCAAATGCTACATTAGGGGGATATGTTACTGTAAGGAAAGCTAATGTAAGAGAGGCACAGAAAGTTGTATTAGCTCCAGCAGCAAAAGGAATTATATACCAATTTAATACAAGTGTATTAAATTATATAAAAAGATTATTAGATGGAAGACCAGTTGTAAAAGGAGACAATATTGTTATATTGACAGGATATAGAAGAAAATTTGATTTATTAGATGAAGAATTTGGATTTTCAATATTTTCAGATTTATTTCCTTCTTTTGGATTTTCAAATGAATATAGATTTACTGTTGTAAATGTAGCTCCAAAAGGTGCAGTAGTTATAACTGAAAATACAGAATTAGAAATATTACCACATGCTGTAGAAACGAAGGGAGAAATACCAGAAGTTACTTATGAAGATATTGGTGATATGGAAGAAGTTGTTCAAAAAGTAAGAGAACTTGTAGAATTGCCATTAAAATATCCAGAATTATTTGAAAAACTTGGTATAGAGCCTCCAAAGGGTATATTATTATATGGTCCTCCAGGTACAGGTAAAACATTATTAGCAAAAGCAGTTGCAAATGAAAGTGGAGCATATTTTATTGCAATAAATGGTCCTGAAATTGTATCAAAATATGTTGGAGAATCTGAAAAAAGATTAAGAGATATATTTGAAGAGGCAAATAAAAATGCACCTTCAATAATATTTATAGATGAAATTGATGCAATAGTTCCTAAAAGGGATGAATCAATCGGAGAAGTTGAAAGAAGATTGGTAGCTCAATTATTAACATTAATGGATGGATTAAAATCAAGGGGTAAAGTAATTGTAATTGCAGCAACAAATAGACCAGAAGCTATAGATCCTGCATTAAGGAGACCTGGGAGATTTGATAGAGAAATAGAAGTTCCTGTACCAAATGAACAGGGCAGATATCAAATATTAAAAGTACATACTAGAAATGTTCCTCTAGGTAAAAAAGAAGGAGATAAATATGTATTATTATCTGAAGAAGAAAAAGATAAATTAATTAGAAAACTAGCTTCAATTACATATGGTTATGTAGGTGCAGATCTTGCTGCTTTAGTAAAAGAAGCTGCAATGAATGTTATTAGAAGAATATTACCTGAAATAGAAAAATATGAAAATAATATACCACAAGAAATTTTAGATCAAATGGTTGTTACTGAGGAAGATTTTATGGCTGCATTGAAAGTTGTACCACCGTCTGCAATGAGAGAAGTATTAGTAGAAGTACCAAAGGTACATTGGGATGATATTGGAGGATTGGAGGAGGTAAAATTAGAATTGAAAGAAGCTGTTGAATGGCCAATAAAAAACAAGAAAATATATGAAAAAATTGGTGTTGAACCTCCAAAGGGTATATTATTATATGGTCCTCCAGGTACAGGTAAAACATTATTAGCAAAAGCAATTGCAACAGAAATAGGAGCAAACTTTATTGCTGTAAGAGGTCCAGAAATATTTAGTAAATGGTTTGGAGAAAGTGAAAAAATGATTAGAGAAATATTTAGAAAAGCAAAACAAGTGGCTCCTGCAGTAATATTCTTTGATGAAATTGATGCAATAGCACCAAGAAGAGGTTCTAGTATAGGTACAAATGTTTATGATAGTATTGTAAATCAATTATTAGCAGAGATGGATGGTATAACTACAAGAGGTGATGTAATTGTAATTGCGGCAACAAATAGACCAGATATAATTGATCCTGCATTATTAAGACCTGGAAGATTTGATAGAATAATATATATACCACCTCCAGATTATAATGCAAGATTGGAAATATTAAAAATAAAGACAAGGAATATGCCGTTAGCTCCAGATATTAATTTAGAAGAAATTGCAAGAATTACTGAAGGATATAGTGGTGCTGATTTAGAATTACTTGTAAAAGAAGCTGCAATAAATAGGATAAGATTATCATATGAATTAAAAAAGAAACAGGGATTAAGTGAGGAAGAAGCATTAAAAGAATTAGAAAAAGAAGATATAAAAATTACAATGGATGACTTTAAATCAGCATTAGAAAAAGTAAAGCCATCTATAACAAAAGAAATGGAAAATTATTATAAATTATTTGCAGAAACATTTAGAAAAGGAATGATAGGAAAGGATAATAAGTATTATGGATAATGTTTCAAGGTATATATCTCAAATAAAATTTTTTGGATTTGAAAAAAATAAAAAAATACAAGAAACATCTGTTGCAGTTATTGGTTTAGGTGGTTTGGGTTCTTGGTTATCAGAATTTTTAGTGAGAATTGGTGTAAAAAATTTGGCAATTGTAGATTTTGATATTGTAGAAGAAAAAAATCTAAATAGACAAAACTTTATAATTGATGATATCGGTAAATTAAAAATAGATTCTATTGAAAAGAGATTAAAAGAAATAGATAATAATATAAATATAGAAAAATATAAAGAAATAAATAATAAAATATTTAATAGAGATATAATATTTGATTGTACTGATAATATTAGATCAAAATATTTAATAAATGAATTATCAGTATATTATAATAAGCCATATATATTTGCTTCAGTTGTTATGGATCAGGGATTTGTTGGTTTAATAAATCCTAAACAATTTTGTTTATATGATATATATAAAGGAAAAGAAGATGTATTAACATGTGATATTACTGGTGTAGATTTTTCATCAATAATCTTTGCAGTTTCTTTAATGTTAAAATTATTTATAAATTATGTATTTGGAAATAGAGATGGAATACTATATCATTTTAATATAAGGGATAAATTCTATTTAGAAGAAATAAAAGTTAAGAGTAATAATTGCAAAATATGTAAAAGAAAAGAATTTGAATTAATATGGAATTATTTGAAATAATAAATGAGATAAAAAATAAGAAGGAATTGAGAAATATATCTGATAAGGTAGTTGAAAATATATTAAAAAGAGAATTAAGCAAAAAACAATATTTATATAAAAAATTATCTTCAATAAAAAGTATAAAGCAATTGAAAAATGATGAAGAATTTTATTTATTATTTAAAGAAGTAAGAAAAATTTTGCATGAATTATATGGTTTATATACACCTAAAGAAGATAGAGAAATAGATAAAATATTATTTAATGATGAAATGACATTGGAACAAAAAATAATAGAATTATTAATGTTAACAAGGTCTACTGCTGAAAGATTAAATTTCTATAAAGAAATATATAAAAATATATTTATTGAAAAACCATTAGAAATATTAGATTTAGCATCTGGATTGAATCCAATATCAATTTATTTCTCAGATCAAAAACCTAAAAAATATTATTATGTAGATATATCTGAAAAAATATTAGATATAAATTATCAAATATTGAAAGAATTAAATATTGAAAATGAAGGATGGTTAATTGATTTATTAGATCCAGATGATAGAATATTTAGACATTATCAATATATATTCTTTTGGAAGATATTTCCAATATTGGAAAAATATGATTTTTATGCACCAAGGAATTTATTATCTAAATTAGATTTTGATTATTTAATAATATCTTTTCCTCAGAAAAGTCTTGGAAAAAAGAGAAATCTTGGTTTAGCATGGAGATATAAGATTAAAAGATTTATAATATATAAATTAAAATATAAAGTTATTAAAGAATTTGATATTCCATATGAATACTTTATTATTGTAAAGAAATAATATCTTTCAATTTTAATATATCATCTTTATTATATTTCTTTAATTCATTGTTTGAAAATATCCATAATTCAATATCAACATTATTAGAATCTTTATATTTTTCTGCTAAATGATATAATTCATATAAATCAATATAATTAATATTGTTTATATCAATATCTCTTTTATTCTTTTTTACTTGTATTAATCTTATCTTTCCTTCTTTATTTATTGCAATTATATCTATAGCAGAATGTGAACCAGGAGTTCTCCATGCATCATAACCTTCCTTTTCCAATATCTTTTTTACTTTTTGCTCATAATAATAACCAATTTTATAATTACTTCCCATTTCAAATATAAGGAATTTAAACAATTAAAAATATTATTTTAAATATATTTTTATGGATATAAACGAATATTTTTTAGAAATTAAGAAAAAAACATTGGAAGCTTATGAGATTGCAAAAAAGGCGAGATCACTATCTTTAGATCCAGTTAATGATGTTGAAATACCAATTTCTGAAGATATGGCTGAAAGAGTAGTTAATTTATTATCAACAATAGATCCAATTATAAAAGAAATAAATTTACCAGAAAAAATTAGAGAAATAGAAAAAGCATATAAACCACTTTCATTTTCTACAATATTAAAAATATCTGAATATGTAGCAGAACAAATATATAATAAAACTAAAGATAAAATTAGGGCCATAGAACTTGGATTAAGGGCAGGTTTTGCATATCATACTTTGGGTGTTGTAGCCGCTCCAACGGAAGGAATTGTAAAAGTAATTGCAAAGAAAAGAATGGATGGAAAAGAATATATTTCAGTATTCTATGCAGGACCTGTAAGATCTGCTGGTGGTACTCCTCAAGCATTTTCAGTTGTAATTGCTGATTTTTTAAGAAGAAAATTCGGATATGAAAAATATGATCCTACAGAAGATGAAATTCAAAGATATATAATTGAAGTTTATGATTATAAGAGAGTAGCTCATTTACAGTATACTCCAAAGAATGAAGAAATAACTTTTACAGTTAAAAATCTACCAATTGAGATAAATGGAGAGCCTACAGAAAAAATAGAAGTTTCTGCATATAAAGATTTACCAAGGGTTGAAACAAATTATATAAGAGGGGGAGCAGTTCTTGTACTTGCTGAAGGTATATGTCAAAAGGCTAAAAAAATATGGAAAGAATTATCAAAGATTGCAAAAGATTTTAATTTAGAAGATTGGTCCTGGTTAGATGAATTAAAAAAATTGCAAGAAAAATTACATGGAGGATCTTCAGATTCTTCTGATATAATAAAACCGAATGCAAAATATTTAGAACAATTAACTGCTGGGAGACCAATATTTTCTTTACCATCTGCAAAGGGTGGATTTAGATTAAGAATGGGAAAATCAAGGACAAACGGTCATGAAGCTTCTTCAATACATCCAGTTGCTGCAATTTTAACATATAATTTTTTAGCATGGGGGACTCAACTTGTTGTAGAGAGACCTGGAAAAGCCTCTGCAGTTACATTTTCAGATACAATTGAACCTCCAGTAGTAAAATTAAAAGATGGTTCTGTAATAAAAGTAAAAGATGAAAAAAAGGCAAAGGAATTAATTGAAAAGAATTTAATAGAAAAAATACTATTTTTGGGTGATATTTTATTTACATATGGTGATTTTTTGGATAATGGACATCCTTTAGTTCCGTTAGGATATTGCGAAGAGTGGTGGATATTGGAATTTGAAAAAAATGCAAAAGAAAAAGTAAATGGATTTGAGGTAGTTTTTGATATGTTTAAACCAAGAAAATTATTTGAAATAAAAAATTTAGAAAAATTATCAGAGTATTTAAATATTGATAAAAATACTTTAGAAAATTATATTAGAGACCCACTAAAAAATAAACCTGATTTTATTAATTCATTAAAGATATCTATATTATTAAATGTTCCATTACATCCAGAATATACATATTTCTGGAAGGATATAAGTTCACAAGACTTTATATACTTATTAAATTATTTAAAAGAAAAAGCAAAAGTTTCATATAAAGAAATTAAAATAAATGGTGAGAATTATAAAATTGCTGATAAAATAGAATTTGAATATAATGATAGAATAAAGAATATATTAGAAGAAATATTAATTGAGCATAAATTGGAAAATAATAAAATTATAATTGAATATCCAAATTCAGCAGCATTATATATACAATTAGGATATTTTGAAAAAGTTCCGGAATTAAATAATGAAAAAAATGGATATGAAATGATAAACAAAGTATCAAAAGTTATTATTAGAGACAAAGTCGGTACATATATTGGAGTTAGAATGGGAAGACCTGAAAAAGCAAAGATTAGAGAATTAAAAGGTTCAATAATGGCCCTATTTCCTGTAGGAGAAGAAGGAGGAAGGATGAGAAATCTTTTAGAATCAATGAAATATCAAAAAATTGTTTCAGATTTAAAAACATATTATTGTCCAAATTGTAAAATATATGTTCCATATAATAAATGTATATTCTGTAATTCAGAAACAAAATTATTAAAGACAGAAGATGGAAAAGAGCATAAAAAATATGCGATACAGATTTCAAAATATATAGAAGCAGCGTTAAAAAACTTAGGATTAGATGCTTCCCAATTGCCAAAAATAGTAAAGGGACCAGAAGGTTTAAGTTCAAGAAATAAACAACCGGAGAGATTAGAAAAAGGAATATTAAGGGCAAAATATGGTATATTTGTATTTAGGGATGGAACAGTAAGATTTGATGCCATAGAAGCACCAATTACATATTTTAAGCCAAAAGATTTAGTATATACTCCAATAGAAAAATTGAAAGAATTGGGATATACTCATGATATTTATGGAAATCCATTAGAAAATGAAGACCAAATATTAGAATTAAAACCTCAAGATATTATATTACCAACAATTGGTCCATTAAAGAAAGGTGGTAAATTAAAGAAAGATGGATTTTTAATTTCTTTAATAAATACTGCCAAATTTATTGATGAAGAATTGGAAAGATTTTATAAAATGGATAAATATTATAATGTAAAGAAACCGGAAGATTTATTAGGTCATCTATTAATTGTTTTAGCTCCCCATACCTCTGCAGGTACTGTTGGAAGAATAATTGGATTCTCAAGAACTCAGGCATTACTTATGCATCCAATGATGCATGCTGCAATTAGAAGAAATTGTGATGGAGATGAAGGAACAGTATTATTATTATTAGATGCTTTATTAAACTTTTCTAGGGAATATTTACCAGATAAAAGAGGAGGAACTATGGATGCCCCATTAACAATTACAATAAAGGTTAAGGGAATGGAAATAGATGATGAGATACAAAAGTTTGATACTGTTTGGAATTATCCACTAGAATTATATGAAGCATCATTACAATATAAACCTCCCGAATCTGTAAAAATACAAATATTTAAAGAAAGAATTGATACACCAACGGAATATATAAATTGGGGATTTATGCATGATATAAATTCTATTAGTGAAAATGGAAATAAGGTTTCTGCATATAAATCTTTGGGAGAAATGTTGGAAAAATTGAATTTTGAATTAAAATTGGCAAAATTATTAAGATCTGTAGATCCAAGTACTGTTGCAAGCTTGGTAATAAATTTACATTTTGCAAGAGATATTAAAGGTAATTTGAGAAAGTTTTCTGAACAAGAATTTAGATGTATAAAATGTAATAAGAGATTTAGAAGGCCTCCATTATGTGGAAAATGTGATAGATGTGGTGGAAGAATTGTAATGACAGTTCATTATGGCAGCGTCGTAAAATATTTAGAGCCAAGTTTATGGTTGGCTGAAAAATTGAAATTGGATGAATATACAAGTTCTAGTTTAAGAGCATTGAAAATGAAAATAGATCAAACATTTGGAAACCAATCTAAAGAAAAGCAAATTAAAGATTTCTTTAATTTATAAAATGTTTATATTATCTGGACTGGGACAAAATAAAGATGAAATACCTTATGGATTAATAGAAGAAATAAAAAGTGCAGATTTAATATTTCTAGAATATTATACAAATTTTATTGATGAAGAAACAAAAGAATTTTTATTAAATATAAGAAAAGATATAAATATTGTTGATAGAAATTTTGTAGAATTAGAATTAGAAAAGATAATATTAAATAATAAAGATAAGAAAATAATATTAATAACATCAGGAAATCCACTATTTGCTACTACCCATATGTATTTTATTGAACTTTGTAAGAAAAATAATATAGAATTTAAAATAATAAATTCTTCATCAATATTTGATGAAATAGGAAAAATAGGATTATTTTTATATAAGTTTGGAAGAACAGTTTCGATATCATTTCATGAATCTACTGAATTTTATGATTATATTATAAGAAATTATAAAAATAATTTACATACTTTGGTCTTATTAGATTTAGATCCAATAAATAATAAGTATTTAGATCATAAAGAAGCAATAAAAAGATTATTAGAAATAGATAATAAAAGAGAAAAAATTTTTAATGAAAATTTTAAGTTAATTGTATGTTCCAATTTAAATAGAAAAAATGAAAAAATATATTATAAAGAAATAAAGGAATTGTTAAATATAAATTTAGATCCTCCTTTATGTATTATAATACCGTCAAATTTAAATAAAATAGAATTAGAATTTTTATTATGTATGATATCCTGATAGAAAAGATAAGGTATAATTATTTTATATTATTCTTTCTAAGTATATTAATAATAGTATTTTCTACATTATTATCAATTAAATCAGGACCATATGGTGGGATATTAATAATTGCAATATCCCTGGTTCCTTTTGTTCAAATATACAATAAATTAATAGAAAAAGATGAAAGAATATCTGAAAAAATAGGATCAAAGAAAAATATATTTTTTAGATATAAAGAATATTTTATAATATCTTTTGTAATATTTTTTGCATCAATAATTGGATTTTATATAGGTTATCTAATAAATTACAATTTATTTTATCCACAAATACAGGCAATAGAAGATATAAGAGAACATGTTATTGCTCTAAGTTATGGATATGCAATATATCCAAATAGTTTCTTTACATACATATTATTTAATAATATGACAGTATTATTATTATTTTTCTCATTTTCAATAATATTTGGTGCTGGATCTATATATTTATTATTATGGAATGCATCAATTATTGGTGTATTCTTAGGTTTGAGAGCATCAGAATATATTTCAAATAATATTATATATAAATTTATTTTAATTCCAACTGTTAGTTTATTAGAAATCTTACCGCATGGAATACTAGAATTTTTAGGATATTTCTTAGCAGCATTGGCTGGTAATATTTTATCAATAGCATTTATAAAAAACCTTGATAGAAAAACTTTGGAAATTATACTTTCAGATTCTTTGGCATTATTTGTTTTATCTATATTATTTATATTTATAGCAGCATTAATAGAAGCTTATATTATTTAAATGAAAATATTTTTTATGTATGAATCATTTGATTATATAAAGGAGGGAATAATATATGGGAAAATAAAGAATATAATGAAGGATAAAGTAATAATAGAAATAAATGGGAAAGATTATTCATTCGATAAATCTATAGATATAAATAATTTAAATTCTGGGGATCATGTAAGATTTTATATAAAAAATAATAATATTATTTATATTGAAAAAATAAGCCAGAATTTATATGAAAATATTAAGAAAATTTTAGAAAGTTTAAACGAATAATTCCTTTTTATTTTTTATTAAGAATATTAGCCAAAAAATAATTAAAAATAATGTTGTAAATATCTCCCATAAAAAATTGTGTAAAAAATAAGGATTAACATTAAAAAAATAATAAAAATAAAAGACAGACCATAATCTAAATATATTTAATATAAACAATATTGGGGAAAAAATAATGAAATAAAATATTTTTTTCTTTATATTTAATATAGGTGTAGAAAATATTAGAGAAAATATACCAAATATTGATTTAAAGCCAGTACATTCCTGATCTATTATAAAACTTATATTTTTTATATATATAACATTACTTTTTAATATGAAATTTAAATGAGAATAATATAATATTTTTGATATAAATTCAGAATAATTTATCAAAAAATTATATGGTAAGACAATATAATAATAGCTAAATAAAAATAGTGGTATTGAATATATTAACATATTTGCAAAAAATATAAATAAAATTAATTCTTTTCTTAATATTTTATTCCTTTTTGCATAATCTATTAATTTACTATAATATTTTTTTATTATATATTCAAACATTTTTTACTTTTGCAGCAACTCCAATTTTAAAATCTCTAATTTCTTTTCCAGACAATAGACTTTCTCCTATTGCTAGTAGATTATCATTTTTATCTACTATTAATACAATATCCCTTGGCAATATATTTTCATCTAAATTCTCAACAAATTTATTAAATACAGATTTTCCTTCTCTTATAAATTTTGCTGCTTCATCTTTTACAACAATCCTATACTTTGGAAATTTTAATAGTTCTTTTACTATTAATCCTCCATAAAATGTTAATATAATAAATCCTGTTGTTGGTTCTATTGTTCCAAATAATTTACCATTTATATATATTCTTCTTATTCTTCCAGTTTTTTTGCTTTTTTCAATTTTTATTTTTTCTTTATATTTTTCAATTATTTTATCTCCAATATTATCTCCAAACTGATAATTTAATATTCCCTTAACTATTGATAATTCCATAATAGTACAATATAAATTTTTCAGCCATTTCCTCAGCAATTATACTATTATTATTATATATAATAACTGTATTGTTTTGATTATTAAATATTATTCCATAAGAATTGTTTGTTGGTAATAAATATATTAATAATGTTTCATTTCTTGGTAGAAGATATGTCAAATTTTCATTATTATTATATGTAGTATATAAAAAAATATAATCATTGTTTATACTATTATTTTCTAGAAAATATTTGCATCCAGAACTACTATAGTAGAAAGAACATGCATATATTAAATTTCTATTATATTTTAATAAATATATTAATATATAGAGGATTTCTGCATTGTAATATCCACTTAATGTTGGATCAAAAATAAATAGTTGATATTTATAGTTATTTAATGAATTATATAAACTTATATTTGAATATATTGGTATAAATTCTAATTGTGTAATATTATATGGTCCAGCAATTGTTATATTATTTGAATTTGTATATATATATGTCTGATCGCTGTTAATATTATTTGTATAATTTATTATTCTAGCTTTGATAGTTATTATTAATACTAAAATAATAAAAGCTATGACCAAAATTAATAAATTAATAACTTTTTCTCTTTTCATATATTAATCTTTTGATAAATATATATAAATTTTCTAATTCTAAAAAATATTAATGAGTACTAATGATATGGATGAGAAATTATTGGAAGTTCTTAAACAGAATGCTTATGGATTAACAATATCTGAACTATCAAAGATCTTAAATATTAATAGAATTACATTATCTAAACATCTTGAAATATTAAAGGAGAGGGGATATTTAAATTATAGGGTTGTTGGAAAAGCAAAAATATGGTATATAAATGAAGATGTAAACTTTTTAGAGATGATTCATGGAAATACACCAATAATAAGATTAATTAGAAAAGATAAAAATGAATTTTATAGTATTTCTGATATAAAATTCTTAATAATTCCATCAGAAATATTTCAGGTTTTATATTTACAAGCCTTAGAAATAAATAATCTAAATTTCATTAGAGATTCCGGAAAAAGATTTGGTATTATAATTTCTACTACATATAAGATGTATTCTGGAATAGAGAGAGTTTTAAATGAAGATTATCTAAAAGAAATAATTAAGTTGACTGAGAAATTTGGTTTTGGAAAAATAGAAGATATATTTATTGATATTAAAGCATTAGATTTCTTAATTACATTAAGTTCATCTATAGAATCATTAGTATTAAAAGATATAGAAGATATATTAAAGGAAAAAAATGTAGAAATAAAAGAATATTTCATGGAAGGATATTTTGAGGGATTATTAAGTACTCTTTTTGGGATACCCATGATGGCA
The DNA here is from genome assembly GCA_046533775.1 of Candidatus Nanopusillus sp. GTDB lineage: Archaea > Nanobdellota > Nanobdellia > Nanobdellales > Nanobdellaceae > Nanobdella. The sequence continues at coordinate 20,861 of JAWDOO010000005.1, read as the reverse complement.
ATAAATAAATCTACATTATATAAAGATCCAAAAACAGAATTTGTAATAAGAAAGAAATGATTATTTGTATAACAGGAGTACCCGGTGTTGGAAAAAGTATAATAGCAAAGAGATTGGCAAGAGAAATAAATGCTGTTTTAATTGATATATATGATTTTGCAATTAAAAATAATTTATATGAAGAATATGATGAAGCTGAACAAACATATATAGTAGATGAAGATAAGTTATTTAAAGAAATTGATAATTATATAAGAAATTTAAATAGTAAATATATTATTATAGAAGGAAATTTTTCACATTTGTATGATAAAGGAGATTTATATATTGTTATAAAAACAGACCCAAATATACTATATGAGAGATTATCAAAGGAAAGAAATTATCCATATAATAAGATTTTTACAAATATATGGGCGATGAACCTTGAAGTTATAGAAGATGAATTAGAGGAAATGAAAAAAGAATATTATGTTTTTTATAACAATAAAGAAGAAGATATTAATAATATAATAAGAGAAATAAAAAGATTAATAGAAAATAAGGAAAAATCAAATTAATAAAAAATTTTTCTGTCCAAAACTTATAAGTCTTATATATATAATATATATATGGCAGAAGATAAAAAGGGATTATATCCTGTTGTATTATCTCCAGAAAAATATGCGAGAACAATAGGCAGGGAAGCAATGAGATCAAACATCATGGCAGCTGTATTAGTATCAGAAATATTAAAAACATCTTTAGGACCAAGAGGAATGGATAAAATGTTAGTAGATGAATTGGGAGATATAACTGTTACAAATGATGGAGCAACAATATTGGATCAAATGCATGTTGAGCATCCAGCTGCTAAGTTAATAATAGAAATAGCAAAAACACAAGATAAAGAAGTTGGTGATGGTACTAAAAGATCTACAGTTTTGGCAGGTGAATTATTAAAGAGAGCAGATGAATTATTAGATAAAAATATACATCCAACAGTTATTATAGAAGGTTATAATAAAGCAGCAGTTATTGCTGAAGAATTAGTAAATAAATTGGCTCAAAATGTATCAATGGATGATGAAGAAACATTAATAAAGGTTGCAAAGTCTGCATTATCATCAAAAATAGCATCAATTTATTCAGATAGATTAGCAAAAATAATTGTTGATGCTGTTAGAAAAGTAACAGATGTTGTAGAACTATCAAGTGGAGAAAAGAAAATAATTGTAGATCTTGATTCATTAAAGATTGAAAAGAAAATAGGTGGTGGTGTAGAAGAAACATCATTAATAGATGGAATAGTAATAGATAAAGAAAAAATACATGGAGAAATGCCAAAGGTTGTTTCAAATGCAAAGATAGCATTAATAGGTGATGCTATTGAAATTAAAGAAACAGAAACGGATGCTAGGATAAATATATCTTCTCCAGATCAATTAGAACAATTTTTGAATAAAGAAAGGGAAATATTAAAGAAAATGGTAGAAAAGATAAAAGAAGTAGGAGCAAATGTTGTATTTGTACAAAAGGGAGTCGACGATTTAGCAGCTTATTATTTGGCAAAATATGGAATATTAGCAGTAAGGAGAGTTAAAAAATCAGATATGGAAAAAATAGCGAAAGCAACTGGTGGAAAAATCATAAATTCCATTGATGAATTATCAGAAAATGATTTGGGATATGCGGAATTGGTTGAAGAGAAAAAAGTTGCAGATGAAAATATGATATTTATAACTGGATGTAAAAATCCAAAGGCTGTTACAATATTAATAAGAGCCGGATCTGAGCATGTTGCAGATGAGATTGAAAGATCTATAAACGATGCAATTAAAGATGTTGCAACAGTAATTAGATATGGAAAAGTGATTGCTGGAGGTGGTGCATTGGAAATGGAATTAGCAGAAGGAATAAGAAAAGAAGCTAAAAAGGAATCATCAAAAGTACAAATGGCAATGTTAGCATTTGCAGATGCATTAGAAGCAATACCAGCTGCATTGGCAGAAAATGCTGGTATGGATACCATAGAAGCAATGACACAATTAAGAGCATTGCATGAACAAGGTAAAAAATGGGCTGGAATTGATGCAATTGAAGGCAAAGTTAGAGATATGTGGGAGAAAAATGTAATAGAACCAGCAAATATAACTATACAAGCTATAAAGTCTGCAGTAGAAGCTGCTATAATGGTATTGAAGATAGATGATGTTATTGCTGCAGTAGGAAAATCAACTGGCGGAGAAGGATCATCAAATAAATCAGGAGAAGAAGGAGAAATTGAAGAATAGTTTTTAAAAGTTTATAAATATCAAAATTTTTTATTTTTTTATGTCATCGTCAGAGTATGAACTTATGCCAACAGATCCTGTTGAAAAATTGGTTGAAGAGATAGAAAATTTAAAGGACGATTTAGCTACATTAAAAAGTGAATTAAAGAATAATATTGAAGAAATAAAAAGGCAAGTTTCAACTCCATCTGAGACAAATCAAATAATTAAAAAAGAAGCTCAAGCTCAAATGTATTATGCTCAATCAAACATAGATACTTCATTTTATAAGGAAATTGTAAATTCATTGATAAAAAGTAATATAGACTTACAGGCAAAAATATCGGAATTGGTGGTTGTTACAAATAATTTATATAAAGAAATAAAGAATTTATTTGATATATTTAAAGAAGCTGCTTTATTAAGGCCAAAAGAAAAAGAAACAAATGAAGATAATATAGAGTTAATAAAGAGAATAGAAAACTTAGAAAAAGCCAATCTAAAAGTGGCAGAATTATTAGATAATCTTAAGAAACAAATAGAGAGTATAAAAGTTAATCAAAGTACAAGTTATATAAGTTCATCAATGCAAAGTTATAACAAAAGGATATAAAAATTAATAAATTTTTTTAATATCTTTATAAAATGAAATTACAATCTCAGCTTATTGGTTATTTATTGTTGGGACTTATTGTAGTTGGTTTGTCAATAGGAATATATGAATGGGGTATACCGCTAATACAAAAATCTCAAATTAGTTCTACAGTAAATGATATTCAGAATCAATTAACTTCTTTGGTAGAAGCTATACCATCTGTTGTTCAAAGCAGAGGATCTCAAACGGTTACATTAAATTTACCTAAGGGTTCTTTGAGTATATATAATAATTTAATTCAATATTCATTTCAGTCGCCTGCAATTTACTATAATCCATCTATCTCTGTAGTTCCAATAAATTACAATATATATATTCCATGTGATGTTAATAATTCAATTCCAATACCATCATCAGGTTATAATTCTATTCAATTATGTGGAATTCCAAATCTTGTAGTTAAAGTAAATTCTTCTAATATAATAATACAAGATATAAATAATAATACTCTAATATTGCCTTTAGTAAATACTAATAACGTTATAACACAATATTTTGATTTTGATATAAATGTTCAGAATAATAGTGTATTATTTATTCCTCAATATAATATTGGAATAGCTGGGGTATCATATTATCCGGAATGTTTACTTTCAGCAACCCAATTAGGTAGAGTTATACAATATCAGATATCATGTAGACCAATATATAATCCTCAAAATGGACAATGTGAATGGATAATAATAGAACCAACAGGGCAGACATCAATTACAACAAATGGAAATTCTATTAATGTAAACTTGCAATATAATGGATTAAGTATTGTTAATAATCCAAATTCTACTGTTTGTAATCAATTAGTATATTATTATGTACAAGCTTCTATTGTATAATGCCAGTAAATGCAATAGAAATTGTATTAATAACTTTAATATTATTTTTTATTTCTCAATCAATGATTTTATATTTTAATCATATAACAAATCCATTAAATTACGATAAAATAGTTTTAAATTATATAGAATCAAATGTTGAGTTTTGTATATATTATTCTTATCTATATAATGCAAATCTTTTTTGTCAACCTTCACAAAATTATAAATTTTCAATAAGTGCGATTAATAACTTTGTATATATATCTTATAATGGAAATTTATTATCAATAAATTTGAATAATAATTCTTATTTTCATCCTATCTATGGTCAGGGTTTGAACTCTTTCTTTTTACAATATAATAATTATTCTTCAAATTCTATTTTATATCTAAGTTAAATTTATATTTTTCCAAGTTTTCATTAAATATATGAACAATGTTTATGATATTATTGATGATGTTCTAGATATAATAAGAAAAAAGATTGAAATAAAAAGAAAATTAAATGAAAGAAATGAGAAGATAAATATCGTAGAGAGTACAAATAAAGAATATCAACCAATTTATATACCATTAACTAATAATAAATATGAAAAAAGAAAAAAGAAAAAAAGAAACAAAAAAGTTTATAATATAAGTTTGGTTAATATACCTTCAGAAAATAAAAAAATTACTGAAAGAGATAAACTTAAATTTTTTATAGAATTATATGGAAAAAATGAAAATATAAATCAATTTAGATATCCACTAACAAAGATGAATATTCTTGGTAGAGAATATATATTTGCATATGCAGATATATCATGGGATAATGAATATGGAGAACTTGTATATCATGTAATAGAACCTACTATATATGAAAATGATAGGAAAATTATAAATTCAATAATTGATGATTTAGCTAGAACATCCGAATTTCCTTTAGGAATGGAAAAAAATGAAGAATATATGAAAAATTATATAATAAAACAATCTTTAAATATAATAAAAGAAAAAGGATATAAAATAGATCCAAATAAATTACCATATATATTATATTACATAATAAGGGACACAATTGGTTATGGAATAATAGATCCATTAATGAGAGATCCATTAATAGAAGATATATCTTGTACAGGTATAAATTATCCAATATATATATTCCATAGAAACCCATTAATAGGTGAAATAAAAACAAATTTACAATTTAATTCTGATGAAGAATTGGATAATTTTGTAATAAAGTTATCTGTAAGAACTGGAAGGATTGTTTCTGTTGCAAATCCTTTATTAGATGCTGCTTTACCCAATGGAGCAAGAATTCAAATAACCTTTGGAAAAGATATTTCTAGGAGGGGGTCCTCATTTACAATTAGAAAATTTACAGAAGATCCATTCACACCTATTGATCTATTATTATATGGAACTGCCGACTTTAATATGTTAGCATATTTATGGACATTAATAGAAGAGGGAAGATCATTATTAATAGCTGGAGGAACTGCTACAGGTAAAACGTCATTCTTAAATGCAATATCTCTATTTATTAAACCGGAGAAAAAGATAATATCAATAGAAGATACTGCAGAATTAAAGTTACCACATCCAAACTGGTTATCGGAAGTTTCAAGGCCAGGATATGGTCCAAATAGATATGGTGAAGTTACTATGTTTGATCTATTAAAAGCTGCTTTGAGACAGAGACCAGATTATATAATTGTAGGTGAGGTAAGAGGTGAGGAAGCTTATATATTATTCCAGGCAATGGCAACAGGTCATGCTGGTTTGGGTACTATACATGCAGAAAGTTTTGAAGCATTAATGGATAGATTATTATCTCCTCCAATTAATTTACCTCCATCTTTATTAGAAGTATTAGATGGAGTTATATTTCTTAAGAGATTGAGATATCAAGGAAAATATGTAAGAAGGGTAGATAAAATATATGAAATACTTGGATTTAATAAAGAAAAAAAGGATGTTGATAGGATAATTTCATTTAAATGGAATCCTAAAGATGATTCATATATACTAGGCGAGAGTTATGTATTAAATAAAATTGCTGAAATTAGAAATTGGAGTAAAAGTGATATAGAAACTAACTTTAAATTTAAAATAAGGGTATTAGAATATATGTTAGAAAATAACATAAGAAATTATAGAAAGATTGCAGAAATTATGAATATGTACTATAATAATCCAGATAATTTAATGAGTTTAGTAGGATTTTAATTCAATAATTTCAATTGGTCTTTTATTATAAAATTTTATTGCATATGTTTTATTATATTCCAATTGAATATTTTTTTCTAAATATATTACATTAAAATTGTCTGTCAATACTATATAATTATTCTCTTTTTCTTTTAACAATCTTATATATCTATATGATATATAATTTTGATTTAAATTTATATCTTCATTTATCTTTTCTATTAAATCTATATTATTTATGAATATTGATAGAACAAAATTATTTAGTACAACACCATTTTTTACTTTTATATTATTATTCTCCTTTAATAAATTCTCTTTTCTTTTCCATTTATAATCTTTAATTATTAACTTAAGTAATCCAGTTTCATCTCCAGCTTCTAGAATTATTAAATTATCTTTTTTTATTAATATTTTATTTATCTTTAATTTTATTTCTCTTACTTTTAATCCCGGATATAGATTTTTTACTTTTATATTATATAAATCTTCTAATGTTAATCCTCTCTCTTTTAATATCAATAAAATAGCTGTTTCTTCATCAATTAAATTTTTATATTGTTTTATTTTTTCATTTATTAATTCTTGTAATTTTGTTTTTGATATACCTAAAATTGATGAAACATAATTTTTATCTATCATAAATAATATTTAGTAATAAAAAATAAATCTTTATTGAATTTGGCAACCAGGTATACCATTTGGAGGTGTACAAGAAGAAGAACTGGAACTAGAGCCAGAGTTGGAACTGGAACTAGAACCAGAATTAGAGTTAGAACTAGAGCTAGAACCCTGGTTAGAGCTGGAGCTAGAACTAGAAAGGCTTATACAGTAATTTGGACCAAGTCCACATACAACTTCAGAACCATTATATAAAGTAAATGAATATTGGAAATAAATGCTGCAGTTAGAAAATACATATTGAGAATTTGCTAACATTTCTAATTGAGTAGATGGATCTGTGGAAGTTCCCATTTGGCTTTGTATTGATGTTGCATATTCTGAACATTGCGCGCTACTTGTTTGATTAGATGAAGGAGCTATCTGACTGGTCTGTCCAACAAATTTTCCAATTCCACCAGTGAATATTAATACAAGAAATACTAGTACAACTATTGCAATAATTGCTAAAATTATAGTATTTAAAGGTAAACCTTGGGTTCTTTTTACCATTTTAAATATAAAATTTTTTGTATATATAAATTTTTCTATATATTTATATAACTATTATGAAGATTTCTTTTGTACTATTAAGGGTAAATATACATGAATGGGATGATAAAAATAGAATATTAAATGCGATTGATTTATTATTAAAAGATATAGATAGAAAAAAGATAAAAATAAATAATTATAAAGATAAAGGATTAATAAGTAATATAATTGAGGTATATGAAATAAAAATTAATAATAAAAATAGTATAGATATATTTTTTAGAAATTTAATTTCTTTAGGATTGAAATTTAAAAATATAAAAAATAATTGTAACTTTGATGAGAATTATAATATTTATCTAAGAATTGATAAAGATGACTTGACATTAAATAAAATTATTAAATTACATTATACAGAAGATTCCTTTTTATTAAAAATAAGTTTTGATCACTATAAAAAGGATAGGGAAATAGTTTTAAATTATTTGAAAGAATATCTAGAAAATATAAATAAAAAATTTTTATACAATAATATTTAATGAAATTTGTTCATGTTTCTGATACTCATCTAGGATGTCAAATTCCAGTAGAATATGGTGAGATTAGAAAATATGATTTTCTAAATTCATTTAAACAGGTTATAGAATTTGCAATTAAAGAAAAGGTAGATTTTATAATTCATTCTGGAGATTTTTTTGATGATTATTTTAGAATGGATTCAAAATATTTATTGGAAATATTAGATATATTGTTTAAATTGAAGGATAATAAAATACCATTAATATTTATTAAAGGAAATCATGATACAAAGGGCCTAAGACAAAATATTTTAGAAATATTAAAAAGATTAGATTTAGTATATGAAGCAAATATAAAAGAACCATTTATATATAAAGATGTATATATTTATGGAATATCTGAACCATCAAATTTATCATATGAACAATTAAGAACATATTATAAAAAAAATCTATCTAATTTAAAATTTGAAAATAATGGTTATACTATACTTATGTTTCATGGTGCAATAAATATATTTCCAGAAAGTATTTTGGAAGGTTATAGCAAAGAACCGAGGATTTTATCTCCAGAAGATTTTCCTAAAGCTAATTATTATGCATTTGGTCATTTTCATAAGAAACATTTGGAAAAGCATGACAATATAATATTTGCATTACCAGGTTCTACTGAAAGGACTGAAATATCAAAAGATGAAGAAAATATAAAGAAAGGATTTTTTTATGTAAGAGATGATAATATAGAATTTAAAGAATTAAATGTTAGGCCAATATATATTTATGAAGATATAATAAATAATGATTATGGATTAAATAAATTAAAGAATGATATTTATAATAAATCTAAAGAAACAATTATAAAAATTAAAGTTAGATATAAGAAAGATTATTATATTAATATAAAAAATCTATTAGAAAATTTAATAGAATCTGGATATTTAATCTTAGATGATTCCTATTCTTTAGATGAAGAAATAAAATTAAATAATGAGATAATTACAATAGATAATATAATAGATAGTTCTTTTTTTGTAAATGATAAGCAAGAAGTAATAAAAATGTTTAATTATATAAAAGAATTATTTGAGGAGATGTATTCTGGTAAAAATTCTGATTTGGATAGAATAAGAGAAACTATATTTAAACAATTAATAAAATGAAGATTAATAGAATAAAATTAGAGAATTTTAAAATACATAAAAATTTAGAGATAAATTTTGATGAAAAAAATATAATAATAGGAGAAAATGGAGTTGGAAAAACTTCTATATTCCATGCAATATTATTTGGCTTATTTGGAAAAGATTCTCTATCTAGTATAAATATATCAAATATATCATCTTTAATAAGAATTGGTTCATATAATTTAAATGTAGAATTAGAAATATCCGATGGAAATAATTTATACAGAATAATAAGATCTTCAAATAATAATGGAGAATCTAAGGCAATATTATATGAAGGAAATAAAGTTATAGCTTCTGGGCCAGATATTGTTAATAAAAAAATAAAAGAAATATTGAATATAAATAGAGTTGAAAAATTTACAGATGTATTATATATAAAACAAGGGGATTTAGGTAGATATATTAATTTATCTGGAAAAATTGAATTAACAAAGTTATTAGAAAAAATATTTGATATAGAATATTATTCTTTAATATTAAAAGTAGTTGAAGGATTAATAAAAGATTTAGAAAAGGAAAAAGAATATGAAGAAAAAGAAAGAAATTTATTATTAAAAGATATAGAATTATATAAGAATATTTTTGGAGATAAAGATATTGAAAAATTATTGGAAGAAATTAATAAGTATTTAGAATTAAAGAAAATGAGAGATAATATATATAAAGATTATTTAGAGTTAAAAACATTGGAGAGTAGTATAGATTATAATTTACTAACTCAAGAAAATTACTTAAATCAAAAGTTAAAAGAATATGAAGAAAAAGAAAAGGAATTATATGATAATATATTAAATCTTGAATCTGAAAGAAAAAATCTTAAATATGAAAATTATTCAAAGGATTTGTTAAATAGTTCGTTAGAATATTTGGAAAGTAGAAAAAAGGAATTGGAATATTTGGAAAATGTTGATGAAAAAGAATTAGAATATAAGTTGAGAGAATTAAGGGAAATATATTCAAATATAGAAAAATATATAGAATATAAAAATATAGAAAATGAAATAAAAAATATAGATAATAAAAAGAAAGAATTGGAAAATAATATTATAATTTTGGAAAATAAAATAAAGGAAGAAGAGGAATATTTAGATATATTAAATAGAGAAACATCAGAATGTCCAGTATGTAAAAGGGCTCTGGATGAAGATTTACATAAAAAATTGTTAAATCAATATAGAGAAAATTTAAATAAAGATAGGGAGAATTTAAATAAATTTAAAAATGAAAAAAATAATTTAGATAAATTATATCAAGAAATAGAAAATAAATATAAGTATTTTTTATATATTCAAGGAAAAATTAAAGATAGAGTAAATTTATCTGATATTGAAAATGAAAAAATAAGGATTGAAAAAGAAATTAATGAAATAAATTATAAAATAAATCAAATAAATGAATATAAAATAATAAAAGATACAATAAATTATATAAAGAAAAATGAATTGGATAAGGTTATAGATAATTTAAGAAAGGAATATCAAAGCATAAAAAATGAGATAAATAATATAAGATATTCTTTAATGAAAATAGAAAATATGAAAAAGAATTTAGAAAAAATAAAAGATATATATAAAAGAAATAATTTAAATTCTTTAAGTGAGTTTGAAGATAAATTGAATGAGCTTGATAAAGAAATAAAAAAATATGAAAATTTAAAACCAGAATTAATAAAAAATTATAAAGAAAAATTAAATATATATAATAATATAAATGAAAAATTAAAGAACATAAGTAAAAATATAAATATTTTAAGATCTTTATATAATGTTTTACTAAAATATATAGAAGTTAATAGAGAAAAAATATCAAAAAACCTGGAAAATGCATTTAAATACTATTTTAAGAAATTATATAGATATCAAGATATTATAGATGTTGGAATAGATATAAAAGAAAGTAAGATAAAAGATGAAAAATTGTTTTATATTTATGTGATTAAAAATATTGATGGAAAGAGTATTAAAAAATATATTGATGAAGCTGGATTAAGCGGAGGACAAATAAAAATATTAGATTTAGCGTTAAGATTAGCTATTGCTTCTATACTAAATCTAAATGTTAATATATTGTTATTAGATGAGCCTACAGAATCTTTAGATGAAAATGTAAGATTATCTTTAGCACAATTAATATCAAGTTTGGATAATTATCAAATAATATTATGTACACATGATGATTTGTTTAAAGATAATGTTGAAGGAAAAATAATAGAAATTAAAAGGTAATTATTGCGTATCCTTGATCTACTAATTTATTCATTTCTTCATATGAAAATATTTTATCTTTATATATTAATTTTTCTTCTGGTATATTAAATCTTACCATACATTTTTCACATGCATATATATTTATGTTTAAATTTTTCATATCTTCTAAATGTTTAGATATAATTAAATTATATTCTTCATTTTCCTTATTTAGAGCTTTAATTCCTGATAAAGTAAAACAAATTTTTACATCTTCTGCTCCGCTCATTTTTAATATCTTTGAAAATTCCAAGGCCATTTCCAATGTATTTTTATCATCTTTTGTTAATAGTATTAAATATTTTGCCATAAAGATATGAAAAATATTGTTATTTATAAATGTTTAAACATTTATTCCAAATTATTATTATGATATATAAAGTTAGAACATATATACCAGGATTTGATGAAATATTATATGGAGGAATACCAGAAAGAAATGTAGTATTATTAAGTGGAGGACCTGGTACAGGAAAATCTATTTTGGGTAAACAATTTCTATATAATGGATTAAAGAATAATGAAAATGGAGTATTTGTTGCATTGGAAGAGCATCCAGTAACTGTAAGAAGGAGTTTTAAGAATTTCGGATGGGATATATCAAAATATGAAGAAGAAGGAAAAATAGCAATTGTAGATGCATTTACAGGTGGAACTGGTACTGCAGCTCAAAGAGAAAGATATTTAGTAAGAGATTTAGATAATATACATGAACTATTAGATGTAGTAAGACAGGCAATAAAAGATACAAATGCTAAAAGAGTTGTTATAGATTCAATTTCTACATTATATTTAACAAAACCAGCTATGGCAAGATCTATAGTAATGTCATTAAAAAGATTAATTGCAGGTTTAGGATGTACTGCAATATTTGTCTCACAAATTTCTGTTGGTGAGAGAGGATTTGGTGGACCTGGGGTTGAACATGCGGTAGATGGGATTGTAAGGATGGATTTAGATGAGGTAGATGGAAAATTATATAGATCAATTATTGTATGGAAAATGAGGGATACAAAACATAGTTTATTAAGACATCCAATGGAAATAAATGAAAATGGAATAAAAATTGAATGGGATAAATATATTAGGATAGGAATCAATAATGTAAAAATAGATAATATACCTCAGGAAATGATTGAAGAAATAAATAAAGCTATGCAAGAAGTTGAGAGATATTCTGAATATAGAAAGAGTAATGCTCAAGAGTTTGAAGAAGAATGATTAAAGAAGTTAAATATATTTTTTGATTTTTCCTTTTTGGTCATTGTTGATATTATTTTATTGTATGATTTATTAAGAAAGGATACTTGATATATTATAAGAAAATATATTTATATGAAGGTCTATATATTTTAAAGAATTTATTAATACCATGATATATACATTTTTTGATATAATGTTAATATTAATTATTGGTATTTTTGCAGGTATTATAGGTTCTATAACAGGTCTTGGAGGTGGTACAATTATTTCTCCAATCTTAACAATATTCTTAAACTATCCTTTATATTTAACAATTGGTATATCTTTATTATCTACTATTTCAACATCTTTATCTTCATCTTTAACATATATAAAGAAAAAAATTGCTAATGATAATACAGCAATTAGTTTATTAACTGCTACAACTTTTGGTGCTATATTTGGATTTCTTTTAAATAACTATCTATATACTCATAATCTATTTTTTATTGTTTATATAATATTTGGAGTTGTATTATTATTATCTTCAATATTTTTGATAATAAAGAATTTAAGAAAAAAATATTATCCATCAAAACCAGATGAGTCTACATATTTCTTTAATTTATTTGGAAAATACGAAGAAAATGGAAAAATAATATATTATGATGGAGTAAGATGGAGTTATGCATGGATTGTTATGTTATTTGCAGGTTTTGTTTCTGGCTTATTGGGAATTGGTTCAGGTATATTAAAAGTTTTGGGAATGGATTTGATAATGAATTTGCCAATAAAAGTAAGTACTACTACTAGTAATTTTATGATAGGAGTAACTGCAGATACATCTTCAATTTTATATTTCAAAGCAGGTTATATAGACTTTATTTTACTACCTTTTGTTACTTTAGGAGTTTTAATTGGTTCAAGGATTGGAACTAGATTATTAATGAAATTAAAGGATAATATAATAAGATTCATTTTTATAACATTTATATCATATTTAGGTGCAAGATTATTATTGGAAGGTTTAAATATCAGTAATATAAGTTATTCAATATTTATTGCTTTTTTAGTTTCTTTAATTTCATTTATACTATTAAAAAAAGTAAAATTTAAAGAAAAAGAAGAAGAAGAAATAAATTTTGAAAAATATATTAAAGAAGATGATATTTTTATTAACAAAATGTATAAATTTCAAAAAATTGCAATCATAATATTATTTATTCTAAATATTTCAGCTATAATATATTATTTATTGACAGAAAATATCTTATTATCATATATTTATTATTTTATTTTGATTTCTATACCATTTATAGAAGTTTTAATGGAACTGGGGAAATATCTTGATGAAAGGAATACATTATATATAGCATTATCAACAATCATAATAATTAATTTAATATTAGGTATGTTTATTTTACCATTCTTAATTTTATAAATTATTATCCTTTAATAAAGAAAGAATATTTTTTATAAAAAATCAAGTATATTTTTTTGGTCCTCTTTTCTTATTCTTTTAATTGTCATCCAAGATTCTCTTACATAACCTTTTATTTTATCATAATCTTTTTTTAATACTTCTATTGTTTTTTCATCAGATGGGTATCCAGATCCAAAATCTATATTTATTTTTTCCTTTATTTTATCAATTTCTCTATCCCTTATAACTTTTGCAATAATTGAAGCTGCGGATACTACTGGATATTTTTTGTCTGCTTTATTTTCTGCAACTATTTCTACATTTATTTTTAGATTATTTTTTATATATTCAATTACTTTTTTTGTATTAACCATTGGGGAATCAATTATTACTTTATCTGGTTTTATTTCTTCAATTATTTTTATCATATTCTCAAATTCTAAATAGTTTAATCTATTTCTATATACATAATAGTCTATTGTTTTTGGATCAATTATTATATATTTATATTTATCTGTTAACTTTATTATTTCATTATATATATCTTCTCTTTGTTTTCTTGTTAATTCTTTAGAATCTCTAACACCTAAAGATTTTAATAATTCAATTTTTTCTTCTTCTATACAATAACCAGCAATTACCATTGGACCGATTACAGGTCCCCTTCCAGCTTCATCAATTCCCAATATTAATTTCATTGTATATTAGATTTCTTCCATACTTTTGGATATAAACCTCTCTTCATAATAACTCTATCAATATCTACTGCAATACCTTTTTCAGAATTTAAAATTTTTTCAGAATCCATTAATGCAGTCCCATATGCAACTATTTCTCCTTTTAATGTAAATATTGTTACTAAATCACCCTCTTTTATATTTGAATATAGCTTTGATATTCCTTTTACTGTTAGGTTTGCTCCATGTGCAATTGCATCTACTGCAGTATCTAATATCCAAATTTTTTTTGTATGTTCTGCTGCAACTTCTGCTGGTAGAAAAACTTTCCTTATATATTCTTCATTATTTTCATTTCTCCAAAACCATATAGAATCAACTATATCTTGTAAAGTAGATAGAGGATATTTTTCAGAATCTTCTTTTAATTCTCCAACTCTAATTCTTCTTAATTGTTGCATATGTGCTTTTGTTCCTAAAGCTTTTCCTATATCATCTATTAATTTTCTTATATATACACCAGCTTCTGTTGCAATTTGCAATAACCAATCTCTACCATCAACTTCTAATACTTTTATACAATAAATATTTTTCTCTCTGGGAACTTTTTTTACTGCAGATTTTAGTGGTGGTTTTTGAACAATTTTCCCTTGAAATTTATTTAATACTTCATATACTTTATTTTCATCAATATCTTTGTGTATATGCATCCATGCTATATATTCTTTTCCAGCAGTTAATAATAATTTTAATACTTTTGTTCCTCTTCCAATTCCTATTGGTAATACTCCGGTTACTTTTGGATCTAATGTACCAGCATGCCCAGCTTTTTTGTTTAAAATATTTTTTATCCATCCAGAGACTTGGTGAGATGTGGGTCCCTTTGGTTTATCTAAATTAATAATTGAGAAATCTAATAATTCATTTATTGGCCTTTTCCATGGATTATAACCATATTTTTCATTTGTTTCTTCCTCTTTTTTAATAAGGATTTCATATTTTTCATTTTCATATGGTAATTTACAATATTCTACCATAAAATTTTGATAATAAAAATTCATATATATACAACTTTGGAATTTTTAAATATTTATTAATAAATTTTTCTATTTATTACTAATAGATTGTCATATTATTTTATGATATGAGTACTTTTTAGTTAGTATATTTATAAATAATGCAAAGTTATACGACTTAATTAATATTTTATAAATATTTTTCAAAAAATTTATATAAACGATATATAAAATTTTTGTATTAGAAATATAATATACAACCTATTAGATACAAATTTTTTATTTATAAATTATCTGGAATAAAATTTTTCATATATTAGGATAACTTTTTTGTAATAACATAATTTAACGTCGTATAACTGAATAAAAATTTTACTATATAATAGGTATAACAATTTTTCTTTATAAGTTTTATGAAAAACCTTATAAATATTATATATAAATTTTTCTAGTATATTATATAAAGAATAAGATACCTATTTTTTAAATGTCTAAAGATTCAACAACAATATACATTGGAGATATTAAAGAAGAATTAGAAGAATTAAAGAAAAAAGGTTATACAATAAAAGATATATTGAAGAAAGGTATTGAATATATAAAGATTCAAGAAAATTTTCCATATAATATTTCTGAATTGGATCAGTCTATAAAGGAATTAAAAAGTCAGGTAGAAATGATAAAAGAGTTTAACTTATCTATAATATTATTAAACAAAAATATAAATAGATTAAATAAAATTTTAAAGAAGAAGAAAAAAGTAAAAAAGGAAAAGAAAGGACTATTGAGAAGGTTGATTAACTTCTTGTACGGTTGATTCTTTATTTTCTTCCTTATTTATATTTTGACCAAATAATTTTTCTTTATTTATATTTGAATAAGGATTATAGCTTATTTTATCTTCTTCATCAACTTTAACTAAATAACCTGGGGAAGATATTACTTTATCTCCTATAACAATATGCCTATGTACAATTAATTGTCTTGCCTGTTTTATTGTTTTTGCTAAACCCTTTCTAAATACAATTGTTTGCAATCTTCTTTCTAATATTTCTTTTACTGTTATGTTTAGGGCTTCACTTATATCAGAATTTTTATTTAATAATCCTAATTTAACTAATCTATTCTTCAATTTTTCTTCCTCCTTTGATACATCTACTCCAGCAGCTTTTTTAGCATTTAAATATCTAACATAGAATCTTATTCTTCTAGCAATTGTAGAAGCTTTCCATACTTCTTTTTTATTTTTTAATCCATATTGTTTTAATAATTGTCTTTCCTCTTCTATTCTATCCTTCTGCCAAGGATGTCCAGGACTTTCCCAAGTTTTTCTATTTCTCCACATTTTACTCTTTATTTTCAGATTTTTGTTGGGCCCTCAATTCTTTATTCTTTACTACACCAACAGTAGAACCTTTTCTATGATGAGATCTTGTTTTTTGTCCTCTAACAGGTAATTTGTACATATGTCTATTTCCTCTCCATGTATTCAATTCAATTTCTCTTTTTATATCCATTTTTACCTGAATTTCCCAATCTGGTCCTACTAGATGTTTATCTTGACCATCTTTAGGATCTCTCCTTCTATTTAGCATCCAGGAAGGTATACCGTAATTTTGTGGTCTTTTTAAACAATCTTCCAATTTTTCTAATTCTTCATCTGTTAGAGATCCTAAAGCTTGCCATTTATTTATTTTTAATACACTGCATACAGCATTGGCAAATCTCCAGTTTACACCAGGTACTTTCCTTAATTCTATAA
Source organism: Candidatus Nanopusillus sp. (assembly GCA_046533775.1). GTDB lineage: Archaea > Nanobdellota > Nanobdellia > Nanobdellales > Nanobdellaceae > Nanobdella. The sequence goes on along the minus strand of JAWDOO010000005.1, from coordinate 3,777 downwards.
TAATTGGTTTATGGCCATCTAATTCTACTCCTGCAATACGTATAACATCCTTTAATGTACTTCCTTTAGGTATTATTAATTTAAGTGCACCAGGCATTAAAATATTTAGATAAAAAATGTTTAAAAGTATATTATAATATACATCTATGAAAGTTGGATATGTTATAAAAGAAGCGACATCAGAATATTTTTATTTTGTTGTTGATCCAAAGGAAAGATATTCTGTAGGTATCGGAAGTATAGTTAAAGTAAAAATTGGAGATTTCTTTTATTTTGGAATAATTGAAGATCTAAAATCTGAAGCTATTGAAGAGGAAAGATTGTTTGATTATGAAGCAATAGAATTATTATATGGACAAATAAAAAAATTGCAATATTTAATAATTGGAAAGGCAATATTTATTGGAGTAATAAAAAATGGAAAAATATTACAAGAAAAACCAAAAACACCACCAGTTCCTGGAGATGAAGTATTCTTACCAGAAGAAGAAGAAGTAAGCAAAATATATTCTTTTGAAGAAAAGGAGTTATCAATACCTTTAGGAAAAATAAATTTACAAAATAAGGAATTTATTGTAGATTTAAATATAAAGAATTTAATTATAAGACATACTGGTATATTTGGAATAACTGGTTCTGGAAAAAGTACAACTGTCGCTCATATAGTAAATGAATTATCAAAGAAAAATATACCAATATTGTTATTTGATATTCATAGAGATTATATATTATCTTTTGAAAATTCTATAATAATAACATTTAGTAAAAGAGAAAGAGAATTCATTGAAAAATTAATAAGTGAAAGAAATAAGAAAAATGTAATAGTATATAATGCAAAACTATCATTAAAATATATAAAAGATTACATGGAAAGTTTCTTAGGAATATCTGGAAAACAGGCTCCTCATGTATATTCTTTATTATATAGAATTTTATCATTAGAAGAGGGAAAAGCACCAAAATTCATGGATAAATTATTGGAGATGGTAAATAAGAGAGATCCTCCACAAATATTTGAAAAATATAAAAATAGGGAAGATGTAATAAGATCTCTACAATCAAGATTGTTAAGAATAAAAGATTGGATGTTATTTCCAAAAAATGTAGACGATATGGGTGAAAATGTAGATGAATTATTTAATAAATTATTAGAAGATATCAGAAACTTTAGTATTTCAGATTACAATATAGTTAAAGAAGAAAACGGAGAAGTATATTTAGAAGAATCTAATAAATTTGTTCCAAGGGTAATTATATTTGATTTATATCCTTTATCAATAGAAGAACAGAGAATATTAATAGATATATTATTAGAAATTACTTATGAAAAATATAAATCTTGGAAATTTAATAATAAAACAGATATTTTAGGAATTGTAATCGAAGAAGCACATAGATTTGCATCAAAGAATAGTGAAGTTTCTTCAAAAATATCTTTAATTGCAAGGGAAGGAAGGAAATTTGGTTTAGGATTAATTTTAGTATCTCAAGTACCTTCAAGTATTATAGAAGATATTACATCTCAATTAAATACATTTATTTTATTAAAAATAATTAATCCAAAAGATTTAGAATTCATAAGAAAAACATGTCCATATTTATCTAGGGAATATTTTGAAGCATTAACAAAATTAGAAACTGGTTCATGTTTAGCAGTTGGATTAGCATTAAAAAATCCTGCAATATTAAAGGTAATAAAATCTGTAGAAGTTGGTGGAACAGAGGAAGATATAGACAATATAATAAGAGAGAGAATATTATATGGAAGTAAAACTAATTCTTAATGGAATAGGAAATAATTTTTTATTTTCTGAGCAAGATATATATAAATTTTTTGACTATTTAATTGATAAATATAAATTAGTAATAAATAATAAAAAAATAATAATATCTGACAAGGAAAAATTTTCATCATTTTTATTTGATACAAATAAATTTATTATTGCATTAAATTACTGGGAAAAAATTGATTATTGCTTTATATATATTTCTTCAAATAATTTTGATCTATCAAATTTAGTTCATGATTTATTAGAATATTTAAAACCTAAATATTTTAAAATTGTATAAAGATCAAAATTATTTATATGCCGCGGTGCCCGAGTGGTCCAAGGGGTATGGCTTGAGACCATATCCCCGAAAGGGGGCGTGGGTTCAAATCCCACCCGCGGCGTTTATATAAATTTTCTATAAAAAATAGATTGTAATGTATTCAAATAAATTGTATTGTGTTTTATTATACTGAATTAGCATTGGCTGGAGAAATTGGAGAATTATTAAATAAAATAAAGAAGTTGTTGGGGATAATATTTAAATAAAAGGTAAGAAATTATATATGAATTTGTAGATATTTTATGGTATCTTTCATAGACTGCAAGAAACTTTCATATTTCCTTAGAAGGGGTTGTAGAACATAATTTGAAAAAATTAGAAGTAGAAAAAAGAAGAACTTTACAAGGTAGTGAAGATAATAGATAAAAATAAAGGATTTTCTGTCTGTTATTCTTTTAAATAATAAAGGGGTTTTTATAGTATGAATGATAATGTAGATTTATCAAAAGTTCTTCAAGAATTAAATTCAGATTTGAATTATGGTTTAACAAAGGAAGAAGTTGATAAAAGGTTAAAAGAGTATGGATATAATTTAGTAGAGGAAAAGAAAGAAAGTAATTTGATTAAATTTTTGAAAAAATTTATTTCATTTTCATCAATAATGTTAGAAATTATTATAATCTTATATTTCATATTTGGAAAATATATAGATGCATCTTTAGTCTTATCTTTATTATTTATTAATGTATTAATATCTTTTATACATGAAGAAAAAGCTAATAAAGCATTAGAATTATTAAAAGAAAAATTACAAATACAAGCAAGGGTATTAAGAGAAGGACAATGGAAATTAATTGAATCAAAATATTTAGTTCCTGGAGATATAATAAGATTAAGAGCTGGAGATATATCTCCTGCAGATTGTATAATTGTTAGTGATGATATATTGGATATAGATCAGTCAGTATTAACAGGAGAATCTTTAACAGTTGAAAAGAAAAAAGGACAGATTGTATATTCAGGATCAATTATAAGGAGAGGAGAAGCAAATTGTATTGTATATAAAACTGGAAGGAATACATACTTTGGAAGAACAGTAGAATTAGTATCTACAGCAAGACCAAAATTGCATATTGAGGAAATAACAAACAAGGTTATTTTTGCATTATTAATAATTGTATTAGTATTTGGAGGATTAACATTAATATTTTCATTTTTATATGTTCATAATTTAGAATTTATACTTTCTACAGTATTGCCTTTAATTATATCTTTATTACTTTTTGCAATTCCAGTAGCATTACCTGCAATGATAACAGTTACATTGGCAGTTGGTTCTATGGAATTATCAAAAAAGGGAGCATTAATTACAAGATTATCTGCAATAGAAGATGCTGCAACAATGACAACATTATGTTCAGATAAGACAGGTACTTTGACTTATAATAAATTATCTATAACTGATATAAAAGAATTAGGTAATTATAAAAAAGAAGATGTAATATTATATGGGACATTAGCATCACAAGAATCAAATAATGATCCAATAGATATGGCATTTATTAATAAAGCGAAAGAAATTAATATAAATAAAGATGATTATAGAATATTAGAATTTAAGCCATTTGATCCTTCTACTAGAAGAACAGAAGCAAAAGTATTATATAAAGATAAAGTATTTTATGTATCAAAAGGTGCAGTAAATATTATATTTAATGATTTATG
>JAWDOO010000004.1:0-47821 GCA_046533775.1 Candidatus Nanopusillus sp. | reverse complement strand
TCATAATTCTTAATGAAAACTCAATTTGGAACAATTCTTGTAGAAATTATATTATTTATAGTTGCCGGTATTGCTGCTTATATATTTGTTTCTACTGCATATAATAATTTAAATGGAATAAGTAATGCTGCAATTGCAAATTCCCAATCATTAGAAAATCAATTAAATACTTATATTACATTAGATTCTTGTGCATATAATAGTACTACAAATTTATTATATTTCTATGTAACAAATAGAGGAAATGTTGTACTAAATCAAAATTTAACATTATTATTTATCAATGGAGAATTGATAAATAATGTACAAATATATATTGCAAATAGTTATACTGGTACCTCTGTATGGGGTCCTTATGATACAATTGCAATTGTTGCAAATATTTCTGTAACAACAAACTTTTATCAAGTAAGAATTGTAGCATCTACTGGAGCATATACACAGGATACAATATATATTAATACAACAGCAAGTACATGTACAATAGAATGAGATCAGATTTAGGATCTATTATTGGAGCAATTATCGGATTTGTTATTTTTATTATTTCATCATCTGTTTTATATTTAATTTTAAATAATTATTATAAAAATTTTTATTATACAGCAAATTCAATAGATAATCAAATAGAAAATATTGTTGGAGAAAGTATAGAATTTTTAAATAATCAAACAAGCTATTCAAATCCTTATTTAATTATATATAATAATGGAAATAAGGCATTAGATTTATCATGTTTTCAATTATATGTTAATGGTTATTTTTCTTCATTCAATTATTCTATAAATTATTTATATTCATCAAATCTATTATTACCAGGAGAAAATGCAACAATATATTTTAATAATAATTATTTAGTAAATAATTCATGGAATTATATAATATTGGTATCATGTTATGGGGTTAAGTTTCAAACTTTAATATATACTAATTGATTAATATAATATGAGATTACAATCTGAAATTATTATAGCATTAATATTATTAATAGTAGGGGCTCTTGCTACTGTAATAATATACAATATAATTTATCCAAATTTAAATATAATAAATCCATCTGGACAGGAAATTTCAAGATCTTTAAAATTAAATTTTCAATTATTAGATTATTATATAGTAAATAATACATTATATGCATATGTAAAACCTTCAGAACCTGTTAATTATTATCAAGTATTCGCAATTTTAAATAATAGATTAGTTAATGTTTATCCTTATAATCCAAATGGATCAATTGTAAATCCATATAATAATGGTTTATTAATTATTGTTGCAAATTTATCTCAAATTCCTCCAGATCAAAATGGAAATTATGAATTAGAAGTCGGATTAGAGAATGATATAATTGGAATATTTGACATAAAATATGTTTCAAATACATTAATTAATTATTTTCAACCTCCATGTCAATTATCATATTTACCTTTAATAATATATAATGCTCAATCTATTCCTACCCCATCCCCATTTCAACAAGATATAGCAATATGTAATGGGAATATAAATATAGGTCCAAATTTTGCATATATAAATGATGCAACATTATTTATGTGTATAAATCCAAATGGTCAAAATATATACTTTACTACAACTAATAACAGTAATCCAAACATATATTCATGGTATGAAGGTCAATTAAATTATAATGGAGTAACATGTGATGTATGGTGGATAAATATATCTCAAGGAATTAATGCTAGTTCAGAGATAACAATATATATGTATGTAGGACCTAATAGTGCTAATTATTATTCACAATATTATCCATATGTAGGAACTAATGAGCAAGTTATAGGAACTATGCAATATGATAATGGAAATTATACATTTATAGCATATGGATATTTTAATAATACATTTGATGGATGGAATGGATATATGTCCTCTTCTACAGCACAGACTAATTATGTACCCCAGGCAACTTCATATGGTATTGAAATGTTAAATAATCAAACCTGGGAAGGTACATATATTTTACCTCCAAATAATTGGAATATATTTGAAATACCTCTAATTGTTGAAGAAGCTTGGTATTATGGAGGAGGAAGCCCAAATGCAGATGCAAATGTAATAGCATTATTTGGAAATACAAGTCAACAAATTTATGCAGGTAGTGTTGGATCTACTGATGGTGGTTCTACACCCTCATCTAATCTATCCACATATGTACAGTCTGAATATTGGCCCGGTAATTCGCCTCCAAATTCTCAAGCAACTATGTTAAAATCTGCAGTAACAGACCAATATTTAAATCAAACATCTTTCCCAACATCTGGTGGAACATTTTATTCATATTTAATAGTCAATTCATCTTATGCACAAACAGGATATTATTACTATAATTCTAATCAGGTATGGGCTCCATTAACATTATTAGATACATATAATATAAATAATAATGAATATACATATTCTAATTTAAATTATAATCCTTATCAATATCCAACATTAGAAATAAGTGCAGGAACTGGTGGAACTGCTTCATATCAATATATCCAATGGGTAGTTGCTAGAGCATATCCTCCAAATGGTGTAATGCCTTCAATTTATATTGGTTAAAAATATAAATGAATAATAATTTCTTATGGTCCGGGTAGCCTAGTGGTAAGGCGTCGGGCTGTGGACCCGAAGATCGCGGGTTCAAATCCCGCCCCGGACCCTAATGAGTTTCCCAACCAACAGTTTTTTCAAATCCCAAAATTTTTTTAATATAACTTTCTAACAATAGTTTTTCTTTATTTGTTATTTTACATAAATTATGGGCCATTTTTAATCCTCTTGGATATGCTTTTTGATCATAAATAACCTCTTTTATTATTTCTTTAAACTTTTCTTTTTCAACCTTTTCCATTCCTTCTAATCTATATATATGATCATTATATCTCGCTCTAAAATATATTATATATATTTTTTTGTTACAAAATGAACAGTTTGGAATTTTTGAACTTAAAAATTCTTTTAATTGTTTTTCATTAATATCTGTATAAAATATTTCTGATGGAAAAATTTTCATCAATGTTAATAAATCAGATCTACCTGGCTTTATTATATCTAAATTTAATATTCTTTTTGCAACTGCTAGTAAATTCCCATTATTTATTAAATATTCGAAATTTTCTAAAAATTCTTTCCTTCTATTTTCAATATTTTCATTATAAAAATTATCTAAAAATTTTGAATATAATATAGAATCTGATATTATTGATCCATCTATAAATATATATCTATCAGAATATTTTCTTGCCAATTTATATTCTAAATTTTTTGATAATAATTCTGAAATATCTTGGATATCAAAATTTTCATTATTCATTGATCTTATAAAAGATGTTTCAAAAAATTCTATATCCTCTATACTTTCATATATATCATCAGAAACAATTACTGCCCTTGAATATATATAACTATAAGGTCCAACAATTCCATTTACATGAGAAGAATCTATAAATCCATATTTTTTCTTTTCTTTTACTTCAATATTATCTAAATTCAATTTTTCAATATTAATTTTTTCTTCATTATTATTTTCTTCATCTTTTTTTATTTGATTTATTTTTTGACTTATTTTTTCTAATAAATTTTTTGTTAACATAAAAATATTTTTATATTAAATTATATTAAATATGTATCCCCGCTTAGACGAACCAATATGAAAAAATGAGTATTGGTAACGATGGGCGGGGAACACTTATGCCGCGGTGCCCGAGTGGACCAAGGGGTATGGCTGGAGACCATATCCCCGAAAGGGGGCGTGGGTTCAAATCCCACCCGCGGCGAATTTAATTTAAATCTAGATTATAGATCGTCACATTCAAATGTCTTTCTAAGCTTCAATACCTTCAAAAATTAATTAAGTAATAAAAGCTCTTAGATTACTTAAAATTTCTTAGAAGATTATCAGAACTTATAGCTCCTTCTTTAATTAAATCTTTATCATCACTAATTAAAATTAAATTATATTTCCCAGCTAAATATAAATATACAGAATCATAATAAGATAAATTTTCTTTTATTGATAAATCTAGAATTTCATAATTTAATCTTACCTCCTCTATTTTTGCTTTTCTGATTATATAATTAAATAATTCCGTCATTTCTCTTATTTCATTATTGGAAACTTTCTTTATTTCCTTATACTTTCTTAAATAGCTTCCAACTTCATAAAATATTAAATCTGGAAAAATACTTTCTTCAATCAATCTATTTATAAAATTTAGATCTTTTTTATAGAACTTCAAAACAATATTTATTAGAGCAGAAGCATCGATCACATATTTCATTCTAATTTTCCTCTCTAATTTCTCTTATTATTTTTATATTTTCTTCAGGAGTAGCACCTGTTTTTTCCAGTAATTCTCCTAACCTTTTTATTGCTTCTAATATTTTCTCTTCTTCTTTTCTTTTAATTTCTTCTCTTAATGCTTTCCTTAATACTTCAGAAATGTTAATACCCAACTCTTTTGCCTTTTTATATTCTTCCTCTCTTATTTGCGTTGAAATTGTTTTCCATCTTTTAGGCATAAATTATAGATATATCTTTATCTATATAAATTTATCTATAAAATCATATAATATATTGTAATATTTAAATATTAAACACAATAATTTTAGGAAAATCTTTGCCATAATTTTTATTTTTAAGTAAATTTACAATAATATGTTTTTTATGACAGATCATTTTAAAGCAGTATTTAAAACAGATCTTGATAGGAATCTTAATTTTAATGAAGAAACTATTGAAATTTTAGATAACAAAATTTCTGTATACGATAATAATAAAAATAAAATATTAGAAATTGATAATGTAGAAAAGTTAGATATAGAGTATGGAATAAGTATATGTAAATTAATTGCAATAGATAAAAATGGAAAATTTTTTGAAGTTGCATATTTTACAAAGAAAAAGGCAGATAATATACAAAAAATTGTAGATGAATTTAATTTAAAAGTAAAAACTGAAATAATTGAAAAAGAAGAAAAGAAAAAATCTAAAAAAGAAATATATGGATTTTTAATACAAATTATTAAAAAATATAAGAAAGAATTTGCCTTAGTTACTATTATCTTTATTATAGGTACTATAATAAGTCTAATTCCTCCTTATTTAATAGCTTTATTAATAAATAAAGTTCTTATATCAAAAACACCATCATTTGGAGTATTTCTTACAATAATTTTCTTAATGTTAATTTCTTATATTACTTCTAGGTTTTCATATTTAATGGGAAATATTTTATTAAACATTGTAGAAACAAAAATTACAAAAGAAATAAGAGAGTTATTATTAGAACATATAATTTTTAATGATATTTCTTTTATAGAAAAATATTCCCCTTCTAGATTAATAGCTAGATATTCATCTGATATAGGAGAAATAAACAGATTTCTTGTAGCTGATTTGACCTTTATAATTATAGATACTCTAACACTTATTGGAACCCTTATTATACTTTTTCTATTGTTGCCCTTTTTAGCAATACCTGTAATAATTTCTGCAACAGTTATCTTTGTTCTTTTTATAATTTATGAAAGGAGAATAGAAACAATGAGTAAAAAAGCAAGAATAAAGTCAGTAGACGTTGAAACACAAGTGAATAATATTTTAAAGAATTTTTACACTATTAAGCTATTCTCAAAAGAAAAAGAAGAATATGAAAAAATAAAAAATATAATGAGCTCTTGGTATACAATAGATATTAAAGTGGACAAACTTATTTCAACAAGAGGTGAATTAATATTCCTTATAATAGATTTAATTACTGTTTTTATATGGTATATGGGTGGAATTTTTGTAACTAATAGTTTAATCAAATTAGGTATATTGGTTGCTTTTGTAACTTATATATTAAATATTTATAGTCCACTCCAAACATATGAAAGATTTTTCAATGATCTTCCAGAAGCTTTAGTTTCCGCCGAAAGAATTTTAGAATTATTAGAAGAAAAACCAAAAATATTAAATAAAGAAGATGCTTTAAAAACAAATATGATTGATGAAATAAAATTTGTTAATGTTACATTTGAATATGAACCAGGTTTTCCTGTATTAAAAAACATTTCTTTTACAATAAATCCAAAAGAAAAAGTTGCAATTGTTGGAAAAAATGGTGCTGGGAAAACAACAATTGCGAAATTATTATTAAGATTCTATGATGTAAATGATGGAGAAATATTAATTGGAAATACAAATATAAAAGATATAGATTTAAAATATCTCAGAGAAAGGATTTCTTATTTATCTCAGAATCCAGAAATCTTTGATGATACTATTAGATACAATATATCTTATGGAAATCAAAATGTAAATGAAATAGAAATAATTAAAGTTTGTAAAATTGTAAATATACATGATGATATAATTAAATTACCCTTTGCATATGATACTCCAGCAGGGGAAGAAGGAACAAAATTATCTGGAGGTCAAAGACAAAAAATAGCAATTGCAAGAAATATAATAAGAAATCCTGATATATTTATATTTGATGAATTAACATCAAATATTGATGCTAAAAGTAGAGAACAAATATTTTCTTCTATATTAAATATTTCAAAAGACAAAACTTTAATATATATTTCACACAATTTATCGGAAATATTAAGTATGGATAGAGTTATTGTTATAGAAGATGGAAAGATTATAGAAGAAGGAAAACCTAATGAATTAATAAATAAAAAGGGAAAATTCTACGAATTATTTAAGAATCAAATAGAAAATATAAATAATATAGAAAAGGTTAATCAAAAACCAGAATTAGTTAATTTAAATATAATAAAAGATAAAAATATAAAAATAGAACCTTCTAATAGACCAAGTAGAGTAAATATTATATATAATGGTATAAAATATGAAAATCTTATGCCTAAATTATTATTCCCAATATCAAACCCAAAATTTTTAGGATTTTATGATGATAATTCCAACGAAATATTTTTATTAGAAGATTATACAATTTTAGATGAAAATTCTAAAAAAATATTAGAAAATGTCATAAAATATAATTCTATAATATATAAAATAGAGAAAATAAGAAAAATAGATGTTGAAGGAGAAACAATATTATTAAATGCTTTTATAAATAGTAAAGAATTAGAGATAAAAATAATTTCTCCAGAAAATCTTTTTGTTTTTGAAGATAAAATTTTGTTTATTGATGAAAATGATAATTTATATCAACTAATATTAAAAGATTTAGATAAAAAGAGTTTAAAAGAGTTAAATAAGATAATATAGTTTTCTCATTATCACATAATTTTGTACAATAATAATTTATATTTTCATCTCAATTTTTAGGATATAAACATGATACTTATATACCAACAATTATGATAAAAATTATATATATTTAATACCAAATATTAGTATAATATTATAAAGTCATATATACTAATTACTATGATAAAAAATAATATTTATAATATTAAACATTATTACAATATTATGGACATTGATATACTAAAGACTTACCTAGAAAGAAGAATTCAATATACAGAAAAGTTGGCCTTAAAATATACTACAGATGATAATAATAAACCACTTCCAAAAAGACATATTTTTTCCAGAATAAAAAACCATATAAATAATTTTCTTGAAAAAAATGAAAAAATTAATAGATTAATTATCATACCTGGATTAAGAGGAACTGGTAAAACAACATTGTTATATCAAATATATTTGTATCTAATTAAAGAAAAGAATATGCCTAGAGAAAGGATATTGTTTATATCTGTAGATGACTTAAAAAGTCTTAATTATGATTTAAGATCCAGTATAGAAATTTACGAATCTAAAATTTTGTTTGAAGATTTAGTAAACTCAAAAGAACCCGTATTTTTATTATTAGATGAGATAAATCATGATCCAAATTGGGCTCTAACATTAAAAGTTATTTATGATGAGTATCCAAATATATTTATAATTGCTACAGGTTCCTCTACATTAGAATTAGAAAAAGAAACCAATGCAGATTTAGCTAGAAGGGCTAAAAAAGAATATTTATTTCCTTTAAACTTTATTGAATATTTAAAAATATCAAAAAAGATAGATAAATATTATAGAACCTCAATAATTAGGGAAAAAATACTAAAATTATTAAATAATGCAAATTTTATTCCTAAATTTGCTAGTGAATTTTTTACTAATAACGAAATTATAGAAATATATAAAAAAATAAAATTGTTTTCTTTTGAAATTGAAGATTTTCTAAAATTTGGAGGTTTTCCTTTTACAGCATTATATAAAAAAGATTCTGAAGATTTGTTATTGGAGACAATTAAAAAGATTACTTATTCTGATATTTCAAAAATAAAAGATATATATTATTCAAGCATAGAAAATGCTCTAAAACTTATATACTACTTAGCAGGTTCTGAAAAAACAAGTATAGAAAATATTTCAAACGATTTAAAAATTAATAAATATTCTGTACAAAACATTTTAAGACTTTTAGAAATGTCTTCTTTAATATTTTCTGTTAAACCATTAGGAAGTGAAGAAAAAATAATAAAAAAATCATGGAAATATTACTTTATAACACCAACAATAAGATTTATGATAAAAGATTATTTAGGAACATTTAGGGAAAGTGATATTGGTTTTCTACTTGAAGAATACATAGCTTCAACATTATATAAAATACAAGTAACTCATAATATGTTAAATATAAAAATTTTTTATGATCCTAATAAAAATAGTGCAGATTTTTTAATAAAAACCTTTGAAAATAAAATAATACCTATAGAAGTTAAATTTGGAAAAGATAAAAATGCAGAAAAACAAATAGAAAATAGTATGAAAAGATATAAATCAAATTTTGGAATTATTATTGGAGATTATGAATTGGAATTTAAAGATAATATATTATATATGCCAAAAGAATTATTTTTAATATTATAATTTATTTCAAATATAAAAAGAATTTAAAATTTAAATTAAATTAAATTTAAAAAATTACTTATAAAAATATCTTTAATGGCTACAGGTCCTACTTACATAGTAAAATTTAGAAGAAGAAGAAAAAATATTACAGATTATAGAAAAAGATTAAAGTTATTAAAATCAAGGAAACCAAGATTGGTTGTTAGAAGATTTTTAAATAATATATTAGCTCAAATAACAATATATAATGAAAAAGGAGATCAAACATTATTAACAATACATTCAAAAATATTAGAAAAGAAATATGGATGGAAAGGTCATAGAGGAAATTTACCAACAGCATATTTAGTTGGCTTATTAGCAGGCTTAGAAGCAAAGAAAAGAGGAATTGAAGAAGCAATATTAGATATTGGAAGATTTAGATCCACAAAGGGAAATTCATTATATGCTGCACTAAAAGGTGCAATTGATGCAGGATTAAAGATTCCATATAATGAGGAAATTTTACCTTCTGAAGATAGAATAAAGGGAGAACATATAAAAAATTATGCATTAATGTTAAAAGAAAAAGAACCTGAAAAATATAATAAACAATTTTCAAGATATTTAAAGAATGGATTAGAACCTGAAAAAATAGTAGAGCATTTTGAAGAAGTTAAAAATAAAATATTAAAAGAATATGGCCTCTGATTGGAAAGATAGCTTAGATCCTGTATTTAGAGATTTTGTAAAATCTTTAATAGAAGAAACAAAGAAATATAAAGATATATATGAAAATTCTGATAATCCATCAAGAGTTCAAATATGGATTGCATTAGGTATATTATATAGAAAATTATTATCTATAGAAGGAAAATTATCTGAAATAGAGTCTATATTAAATAATAAGGAATTAAAGGAAAAATTAGAAGAATATCTTAAAAAGCTTTAATAAACTACAGCAACTAAAACACCTCCTATTTTTTCCTTTTTACATTCTTCGTTTGTTTTAATTCCTTTATTAGTAGATACTAATAATATTCCAAAACCACTTGCAGGTAAATATCTTTTTTCATACTTTTCTAATTCTTTATATGATACGGGAAATCTTGGATGAATTGCTTTTCCAAAATTAAAATATTCGGAAAATCTAGCAATTATTTTTCTTCCTTCAGTTTTATATTCTTCAACATATTTATATTCCTTTAATTTTTCTAAAATATTCAATAATAATTTATTATAGTAATTAAATTCTACTTCTCTTCTTCCAATATTTATACAATTTGTAGCATGAGAAAAGAAATCATTAATTATATCTACCATTATTCTCCCATTACTTTAAATCCTAATTCTTTTGCCATTTCTCTAAAACATCTTCCACATATATATATTTTATATCTTCTAATAACTCTATCATGAGAACCACATATTATACATCTTACACTTCCTTTTCCAAATTTTCTTTCTTTATTTTTTATTCCATATTCTTCTAATACTTTTATTAAACTCTTATTTTCACTTACTGCTTTTTGTATTAATTCTTGTATATTTTTTATTTTACCTTCTTTAATTAATCTTTTAACTTCTTCCTTTACATATTTTGGTGCATTATTTTTAAGTATCTTTGCTAAAGTACCTGGTTTGTTTTTCTGTAATTCTACTAAATATGACCAGTCATTTGGCATTTATTATTAATATATTAGTAAGATTTAAAAGAAGTATATATTTTTAAGGAAAAAATTAAAATAAATATAATAATGCTAAAATCTTTAATTGTTGGGATAGATCCAGGTACAAATTTAGGATTAGTAGTGATAGATGATAATGGAAATATAGTTGATAAATTAAGTGGAAAAAATATACAAAATGAAGATATTATTAAATATATAAGTGATTTAAAATATGTTGTACTTATTACTACAGATAAAAAGGAAATACCAAAGACAATATTAGATATAGCATCAAAACTAAATATTGGTGTATATAATCCAAAAGAAGATATTAGTTTAGAAATAAAAAACAAATATTATAAAGATGATAATTTGAAGAAGATATTTGAAAACAATCATGAATTTGATGCATATATATCTGCAATAGAAGCATTAAAAAAGTTAAAAGAAATATTTGAAAAAGCAAGGAAAGTTTCTGAAAACCAGGAAGAGTATATTAAAATATTAAGATATATATTAAAGAATAGAAAGGTAGAAGCTATCTCAGCAAAAAATAATTTAAGAGAAAAGGAAAAAGAGATAAAAGAAAAGAAGAAAAGAAGAAAAACAAAAATAGATAAAAAAGATATTGAAATAATAAAAGTTATTATAAAGAATAAAAAAGATAAGAAAGAAAAAGAAGAAAAGATAAAAGAATTAAATATAAAATATATTGAATTATTAAACGATTATAATATTTTATCTAAGATTTTAACTGAAAGATTAAAAAATGATGATAATATTATACCAAAAATTTCTTTTTTATATTTAAATAAAATTTATTATAATAAAATATTTGTAGATGAATTTAAAGAAGAATATATTGTATATTATAAAAGTAAAGATACAAAATTCTTTGTAAAAAAAGAAAACTTTATAGAAGCTAAAAATATTTTTCCAAAATTTTATGTTGTAGATGAATTTAAAGAATTAAAAAATTTTATTATTGTTAAGAAGTTTCATGAAGAAAAGTCTAATATAATAGAAAAGGATATTGATGAAGAAAGATTGAAGAAAATTTTAAAAAATTATAGGGAACACCGTCTTCAAAATCTATTATAATAACTTTGGAAATAAATAAATAAAATAATTAATTACTAATTAGTAGTATACATAAGTTTGGCAAATATAATATAATAGATTTGCATTTTGATAATGGTGTACCAAAAATTTTATAAATATCTTTTATAAATTTTTTGATAAGCAATATTTTTAAACAGGAAATATAAAGATATATTTAGAAGGAAAAATCAATTATGGAAAAAATTTAGGGGCGATTTTTTAAAAATCAATTGAAAAATTATTATTTTAAAGGATAAAAAGGACGTTCTGATATTTTTAAATCGATTGCAAAAATATTTTATAAAATTTTTTATAATATAAGATATTATGATAACAAATTCAATAATAGATTATTTTTTAGCAGATTTTGAAAAAATATCAAACAAAAACAAAAATATTATTGTAGATGGAAGATATTTTGAAGAAGATTTTATTCCATGTGAAATAAAATTTAGAGATAGGGAAAAAGAAATTATATTATCAAATATAAACCTATTTTTAAATAGAAACACTGGAAGTAACTTATTTTTGTATGGAACTACAGGTACTGGAAAAACATTAATAGCTAGATATTTAAACAAAGGTATATCTTTTTATTCAGCAAAAAACAAATTAAAAGTGAAGGTTGCATATATAAATTGTAAACAAATATTATCGGATGATGTGGATTATTATATATTTAAGAGAATATATGAAGAATTAGCAAATATAAATATAAAAAGCGGATTTAGAAAGAATGATATATATGAAAATATATATAAATTTATAATTAATAATGATTATAAATTAATAATAATATTAGATGAGGTAGATAATATATTCAGAAAATCTGAAAATACAGAAATATTATATCTATTATTAAGAAATTATGATATAAATTTTTTAAATAGAATAAGACTAATACTAATTTCTAATTCTCCATCTTTTATATCTCAATTAGATCAAAGAGTAAAATCTTCTTTTTCATCAATAATTCAGGTAAAGTTTTCCCCATATAATTATTATGAACTTAAAGAAATTTTAAAAGATAGAGCTATAAGAGCTTTAAAACCAGGTTCAATATCTGAGGAAGATATAAATTATATATCTGCAAGAGTTTCTAAAGAATTTTCTGGAGATGCAAGGATTGCAATAAATGTATTAAGATTATCAGCAACAATTGCATATAATAAAAATAAGGAAAAAATAGATAGAGAAGATATAGATGAAGCATTTTCAAGTGTTGATTTAAATATATTAGAATCTATAGTAAGTACTTTAAATAAAACACAAAAATTAATATTATTAGCTTTAATAAAAGAACAAATAAAAAATGAAGATTTTGTAACTTTTAATAGTCTTTATGAAGAATATGTAAATTTATCCAATAATTTTGGAATATCTATTTTAGATAAAACAGTAGTATATAAAAATTTAAAGAAAATAGAAAGTATATTTGGAGAATTGATGGAAACAAAAATAATATCTAATGGAAAAAAAGGTGTAAACAAAGTATTAAAGATAATATCGGATATTGATAATCTTAAAAAAATATATGAAAAAATAAAAAAAGATATATGAAAAAAGATGATTTCATAAATTTATTATGGAAAAATAATATAATACCTCAAAAAAAGGCAGTTGATCTTTTAGATTCTTTAAAAGAGGAAGATTTAGATATTATATTTAAAGAAGCAATAAAAAATAATATAAAGATAATAGATGAAGAATTCATTAATAGAATAATTGGGAAAAATATTAATAATAATAAAGAAAATATTGAAAAGAAGGAAAATAATTTAAATAAAAAACAAAATAAAATAAGTATAAAAGATTTTTTTAATATAAAAGAAAACAAACAAAGCATAGAAAAAGAAAGTAATAATGTTGTTCTTATAGAAAGTACAAAAAAACATGTTGGAGAAGAAATTGAATTATCGGTAAAGGAAATGAAGGAAACAAGAGAAATAAATATTCTTAAAAAATTTGAAATACAAAAGAATAAGCCAGATATAATATCTTGGATATCATATTATAAACAAAGATTAAATAAGATAAGAAAAATATTAAAGGAGCATTCTGAAATGAGGAGTATATATCCATTAAATAAAATACCAGAAAATGAGGAAGTTGCAATTGTTGGATTGGTATATGATAAAAAAATAACTGAAAAAGGAATAACTTTTGTTATAGAAGATGGAAATGATGTTGTAAAAGCTTTTATAAGCAAGGATAACGAAAATATAGATTTTAAAATAGTTAAAGATATACCATTAGATTCTGTTATTGGTTTAGTTGGTACATATAAAAATAAGATGTTTTTTGTAAATAATGTAATATTACCAGATGTTCCAATAAGGAGACCAAAAACCTATGGAGAAGATGATGTATATATATTATTTACTGGTGATTGGCAGATAGGAAATAAATATACATTTTATGAACTATTTGATAGGTTTTTACAATTTGTAAATGGAAAAACAGGAAATGAAAAAATAGATGAAATTGCAAGAAAAATTGGTTATATTATAATTATAGGAGATGTTGCGGATGGGGTTGGTGTTTATCCAGAACAAAAGGAGGAATTAATTTTAAAAACATATGAAGATCAATATAAAAACTTTGAAGATTATATATTAAAAATACCTGAAAGTATAAAGACAATTATTATACCAGGAAATCATGATATTCCAAGATTAGCAGAACCACAACCAGAATTACCAAGATCATTGTTAAGGGAATCTTATTCAATGGAAAATATATATTATTTATCAAATCCATCATATGTAAAAATACATAATTCAATTATTGGTTTATTATATCATGGATATGTTTTAGATTGGTTGGTATCAAATATTTCTTTTTTAAGAGAAAGGGGAGGATATGAAAAACCTGGAGAATTAATGAAGTTTATGTTAATGTTAAGGTTGATATTCCCATCTCATGGATCAAATCCATATGTTCCATATATAAATGAAGATTCTTCTGTAATAGAAATTGTACCAGATTTTTTTCATACAGGTCATATACATAGAGCATCTTATGATGAATATAGAGGAATAGATCTAATTAATTCATCTACTTTTCAAGATATAACTCCATATCAAAGAGAATTGGGTCATAAACCAGAACCAGGTATTCTATTTTTGAGAAATATAAAAAATGGAGAAGTTTTGAGTGTTAATTTATTTAATTTTGAAATAAGAAAGTTAAGAGATAAAGTTATATAAAATATTTATATAATATAATAGGAATGAAAATAAATAAGGAAAGTGAAACAGAAATGGAAATAATATTTGAAAATGATAAGGCAACAATATCTATGTTATTAAAAGAAGAGTTGGATAAAGATCCAAATGTAATAATCGCTGCTTGGAAGGAAAATCATCCATTAATAAAAGATATTTATTTATATATAAAGACTGATGGAAAGAAAAAACCAAGAGAAGTATTAATAGATGCAATAAAGAGGGCTTTAGATAGGTTAAATAGTTTTGAAAAGGAATATAATAAAATAATTAATGAAATTAAATAAAATAACATTAGATACATCTGTAGTAATTGATGAATATATATCAAAATCATTGTTAAATAATAGTATTTCTTTTAATGAAGTAATAATACCTGTACCAGTAATTGATGAATTGCAGGCACAGGCAAACAAAGGTCTTGAAAAAGGATTAATTGGTTTAAGAGAATTACAAAAAATTAGAGAATTGTCAGAAAAATATAATTATAAAATAACAATATTGGGTGAGAAACCAACATTAGAACAAATAAAATTGGCAAAGCATGGATATATAGATTATTTAATTATTAAAATTGCAAGAGATACTGGATCTACATTATTAACATCTGATAGGATATTATATGAAACTGCTAAAGTATATAATGTTGATTGTTTATTAATTGAAAAGGAAGGTGTTTCAATAGAAAATCCACCTTTTTTAGATCTATTTACTGATGATACAATATCCGTTCATATTATTGAAAATACAAAAGTAAAAAGAAAAAGAGGAAAACCTGGTGAGTGGTATTTGGAAGAATTAGATAAAATATATGAAAATAAAGATATAGAAGATTTAATTGATAAAATAATATATATTGCTAGAAATAGGAGGGATTCATTTATAGAAGAAGAAAGAAAAAGTAGTTTAATTATTCAATTAGGAATTTTTAGAATTGTAATTGTAAAACCACCATTATCTGATGCTTATGAAATAACAATTGTTAAACCATCAAAAATATTAAGAATAGAAGATTACAATTTGAATGAAAAAATAATTGAAAGGCTAAAAGAAAAATCGGAAGGAATTATAATTGTTGGAAAACCAGGTTCTGGAAAAACAACATTTGCTCAGGCTCTAGCAGAATATTATTTAAGTATGAAAAAGATTGTTAAAACAGTGGAATCTCCAAGAGATTTAATATTATCTCCAGATATTATTCAATATTCAAAAAATTATTCTACAGATGAAGAAATACATAATATATTATTATTATCAAGACCAGATTATGTAATATTTGATGAGATGAGAGATACTAGAGACTTTAAATTATATATAGATTTAAGATTAGCAGGGATTGGAATGATTGGTGTCGCTCATGCTGAAAGGCCAATAGATATTGTTCATAGGTTATTATCAAGGACAGAGCTTGGTTTGATTCCCCAAATAATTGATACAATAATATATATAAATAAAGGACAAATAGAAAAGGTATATTATTTAAATCTAACTGTTAAGATTCCACATGGTTTAAAGGAAGAAGACCTGGCAAGGCCAGTTGTTGAAGTAAGGGATTTTCTAACAAATGATTTGGAATATGAAATATATACTTTTGGAGAAGAGATAATGGTTGTTCCAATTAAAAAATATAGACTAAAATCTGGAATTCAAAGATTTTTAGAAGATTTATTAAATATAGAATATAAAAGAAAATATAATAATATTTATTTAGAAGTTATGGATGATAGAATAATATTTTATATTCCAAGAGAACTTAAAAGAAAATTTATTAGAAATGAAAAAAGGTATCTGATGAGTATAAGGGATAAATACAATTTAAGAATTGAAATAAAAAATGCTGAAAAATTAAATGAAATCATAAATTTTGATTATGAAATATCGAAAGATTATCTTACAATAATGTTTAATAATTTATTTAAGAAAAGGGAGGTAGAATTATATATAAATGGGAAATTAATTGGAAAATTTAAGATAAATAAAAAGGGAAAAATTGTTTTAGATCTAAATTCTGAAATAGGAAAAGAAATATTAGAAGCCATAAATAATAAAAGTAAAATAGAATTTAAATTAGTATGAAAAGAATTGCTGTAATTGATAGGGATAGATGTAAGGCTCCTGAAAAATGTGATTACATATGTATGAAAGTATGTCCTGTTCAAAAAAATAATTTAAAAATATTTAATATTTTACAGGATAAAAAACCAACTATTGATGAATCTTTATGTATTGGATGTGGAATATGTGTAAAGAAATGTCCATTTAATGCAATAATAATTATAAATTTAACAAAAGAACCTGATGAAAAACCAGTATTTCAATATGGTCCAAACACATTTAGATTGTATAGATTACCAATAATTAAGGAAGGAAAAGTTATTGGAATAATTGGAAGAAATGGAATGGGAAAAAGTACAGCAATAAATATAATAGCTGGTTTATTAAAGCCAAATTTTGGTGATTTTAGTAAAAAATATGATGATAAAGAAATTATAAGAGAGTTTAGAGGTTCGGAACTTCAATCATATTTTGAAAAATTATATAGTAATAAAGTAATAATTTCATATAAGCCTCAAAATATTACTCAAATAAAAAATATGTTAAAGGAAAAAACAGTTAGAGAATTTTTATCAAAAGTTATAAATAATTTAGATGAAATATCAAAAAAATTTGAAATAGAAAATATTTTAGATAGAAAAATTGGAGATCTATCGGGAGGAGAATTTCAGAAAGTATTATATATATATTCAGTATATAAGGAACATAATTTATTATTAATTGATGAAGTTACAAATTATTTAGATATATATGAAAGATTAAGAATATTAAATAATTTAAATGAAATAAAGGAAAAAGATACAATATTAATAATAGATCATGATTTATTATTTTTAGATTCAATTTCTGATATAATACATATTGTTTATGGAGTACAAAAGGCATATGGTGCTTTTTCATATCCTATTGGAGCAAAAGAAGGTATAAATGATTATTTGGATGGATTTATAAAGAGAGAAAATTTAAAGATAAGGGATAAACCGATAAGGTTGGATGTAAAAAGTTATACTGATGTAAAATTTGGAAAAAAGATTATTGAATGGGAAAATGTTATAGTAAATTTAGATGGTTTTAGACTTGAAGCAAATCCCGGATATATAAGGGAAAATGAAATAATAGGAATATTAGGAAGAAATGGGATTGGAAAAAGTACTTTTGTAAAAACCTTAGCTGGAGAAATAAAATATGAAGGAAATATATCAAAAAATTTAACAATATCATATAAACCACAATTTTATGATTTTTCTAATTATAATATAACTGTAGATCAATTTTTGAAGAGTTTTAATGAAAAGTATAAAGAAAATTATAAAGAATATTTATCAATGTTAAATATTTCTGATCTATTAGATAGAGAGGTTAATACATTATCTGGAGGAGAATTGCAAACAGTATATACCTTTGGTACATTGATAAAAGATGCAGATTTATATTTAATAGATGAGCCATTTGCAAATTTAGATATAGAACAAAGATTAGTTCTATCAAAATTTATAAGAGATATAATAAAAATTAGGGGAAAAGCATGTTTAGTTGTAGATCATGATTTAATATTTTTGAATTGGATTTCTGATAGGATTTTAGTATTTATAGGAGAACCTGGCAAATATGGAAAAGCCCTGGGTATATATGAAAATAAGGAAGGATTAAATATATTTTTAAAACAATTAGAT
Source organism: Candidatus Nanopusillus sp. (assembly GCA_046533775.1). Classification (GTDB taxonomy): domain Archaea; phylum Nanobdellota; class Nanobdellia; order Nanobdellales; family Nanobdellaceae; genus Nanobdella. Next base: position 29,241 of record JAWDOO010000004.1, on the reverse strand, counting down.
ATAACAATGAGAACTGATAAAGAAACAAAAAGACCAAGAATTAATAAACAAAATAGTAGATTAGATATTATACAAAAACAAAAAGGAATATATTATGAATAACCTATTCAGACTTAACGAATACATATACTGTTCCCTTACAATATGGACATGTTCCCTTTATTGCTGTTCTTCCATTCTTTAATGTAATCTTTTGAGGATTCTGTACTGGTACCTTTTTCTTACATCTGACACAATATGCCATATATTGTTCTGCCATTAATAATTTTTACTGAAAAAATTTATATATTTATTGGGTAAATATATAAATTTTAAAAGATGAAATTTTATAAAAAATAAAAGAAAAAAGAATTTATTTATTCTCTAAATATTTATCGTCTATATTAATAATTAAATATTTATTATCCCTTTTAATATCTATATTAATATTAATTTCTCTAAAATTTTTTATTATACTATTTTCATTATAGTCTTTAAATATCCATGAATATATGTTTAAAAATTCACCAATTTTCTCTAATTTATTAATTTCATTATTAATTTCTTCTAAATATTTTTTCTGTTCATCAATTATTCTTTTTATTTTTTCCTTTTCTTCATTTAATTTCCTTATTCTTTTATTTTCTCTACTATTTAAATAAAGATTTATGAAATATTTATTAATATCTTCAATAATATTTCCATTTTCATCTATTAGTATCTTTAAGTTTACTATTTCATTATAAATGTTATATATTTTTTCTATTTCTTCTTTATTTAATTCTTTTGGACTTTTATTTTTTTCAATATTTACTTTTTTTATTATATATTCAGAATACTTTCCTCCTAAAGATAGATCTACTGCTAAAAATCTTACAACATCTTTTTTATTTGTATTATTTACTTTTTCAAAAAATTCATTTATATTATTTATAATATTTACAGAACCTGGTGGTTTTATATATTTTTCATTTCTAAATATCTTTCTTACTCCAAAGTTCTTATATTGGTTTGCATATAAAATTATATCATTATAATCAGTTACAATTAATAATCCATTTGGAAAAAGCTCTATATATAATTTTTTTTCATTATTTTTTATTATAATAATTTTATCGCTATTATCAATTTCAATATTTATTTTTGTTTCATTAAAATCTTTTCTTAATTTTAGTGTAAAATTATTTATTTCTTCTCTTTCTTTAACATTATATAGAAAAATAATTTTTCCTGGTATTATATATAAAAATCTATTTTCTAAACCAGGTTTATATAATTCAAAAACAATTCCATCTTCAATATTATATATATTTTTTACTATTGAATTATTTATTTTTTCAGCATTATCATTATACCATTTCTTTAATTCAAAATAATTTATCATTATATTAAATTTTTTTACCTATTAATATATATTTAGTATACAATCTTTTATGAGATTTTATTAAAAAAGTCTTTATATTATGGTATTCAAGTAATTCTCTCATTTTTTTAATTTCATCTTCTATATCTTTTCTTTCTAGAAAGCTTGCATAAGTTATTGATATTAAATATCCATTATTTTTCAATGTTCTATATATATTTTTTACAAATTTATGCTTATCTATAATGAATTTTAATGTTTCATATATAATTATTAAATCAATGTCCTTATAGAAGATTTTTGGAATTTCATCCTTTTTTGCAATATATACAAAAAAATTTTTCATATCTTTTGTTCTTTTCTGTAATTTTCTTACAATTTTTTTAGATATATCTAGAGCATAAACTTTTACATTATATTTTTTTGCAATATTTATAGATATATCACCAAGAAAAGGGCCAAAATCTAATATTTTATATCCGTCTTTTATATAATATTCAACTATCTTTATATCTTCTTTATATCTTGCTTTTCTAATTAAATATGGGATAAAATATAATTTAGAAAAGTAGAATCTTATAAATTTTGTATTTTTCTTCCACGTTATATTTAATGTTAATATTAATATAATAATAGATATTGAAAAAGTTAGTATAATTGAATATATATTACTTAGAAAGTCATATAATAATAGATAAGATAAAGCTGTCATTGAAAAAACAGCAATAAATATCTTTATCAATCTCCATTTATGTAAGTTTTTTCCTTCTACTTTAATCTTTATATAAGATATTATATATAATATATATATAATAATTGTAAGGGATGAGAAAAAAGATAATAAATAATTAAAATTATTTAAAAACAGAAATATTAAAATAATAGATGAGGATAGAAATATATTAAAAATTGGAGAATCTCTATTATTTTTTATTCTAAAGAAATATGGTAATAATTTGTTTTCCGATATATTTTCTAATATTTTATTTGCAGTATAAAACCATATATATGTAGAATATATACTAATTGGTAAAAATATTAAAAAAATTATATTGCCAATATTTTCTATTTTAATATTTAACAGACTTATATATAATAATATAGAAAGTATTGATAGAAGTATTGTACCATAAAAAGTAGAGTTTCCAGTTTTTCTATTGTTTGAATAATTAGAATAGTATGTAAGTATATCTAGACCAGAAAATATTGTTGTATTATATTCTATTGTAAATAAAAAAGGATTTATAGAACTATATTGGATATTCATATTTATTGGAAATATAAAAAGCAAAATTAAAATAATAGAAGGTATAATAGATGTATATGAAATGATTTCCTGTATTTTGCTTTCAATATCCATGTTAAATAAATTAAGTATTATAAAAGAAAATATTACTATATATGGTATTAAAAATAAAAATGGATTTATAATTTTGAAATAATCATTTATCAATAGTAATTCCGAAGAAATAAAAGATATTATTGATAGATAATAAAAAAATCCAAAGATTGGTAATAAATATTTAGATAATTTATATATATAGTAAAAAATACCCATTGGATTTGGATCTCTTGTAATTGAATCTCTAAATAAATATGATAATAAAATAAATGCTATAATGATTGGAATTGAAGATATTAAAAAATATTGGATACTTATATATTGAGTATTTATTAATAATATAAGAAAAGGTATTTCAGGAACTATAACAGAGGATAAGAATAATATTATATAGTAAGATAGCTTTTTCATTTATATAATGACTACATTGATAAATATAGGAATAAAAGTTGGAAATATAAAATTTATAATAAATATTCCGTATCCTATATAAGTAGTAAAAATAATATATATCAATGACTATAGGTATATCCTATAGTTTAGTTCAGGTTGCTAGAGAATCAAATCTGGAGAATGATATAATCTATAAAAAATATAGTTTTTTAGATAATAGAAAAGTTAATATAGATTTAGATAATAAATTAGATTTAGATAAATTAATAGAACTCTCAACATTACAATATAATATAAAAAATATTAGACTATCTTATTTACCATCATACGTAGAAAATTCAGATGGAAAAATAGATAAAAATAAATTAAGAAATATTTTATATTTATTAGAACAATATAGAGATCAGGGGATTGACATATTATTGGTATTATTACATTTTACATATCCAAGAAATTGGGTAAGTATTTTTGATAAAGATTTTCCCAAGTATTTTATAAATCATATAGAAAATGTAAAAGAAATATTTAGCTATGTGAAACATATATCTCCTATAAATGAGCCAATAAATACATATTTGATAAATACCCAAATAAATCCAAAAGGAATCTTTTATCTAAACAGATTTTTAAAAAATGTAGAAGAAATACAAGAATATATTTATGATGAATTAAAAGGAGAAAAGATAATACATTTTGACGTTTATTCTCTCTATCCAACAAATATAGGAATAATACTTAATAAATTCTTGAAATCTTCTGAAGATCAAATTAAAAAATTGAGAAATTATTATAATGTATTAGATATAAATTATTATGGAATTTTTGGATTTAATTTGCATGGAAAAAATTATCTTGGAAGCAAATTACTAAGGATAATAAATTCATATAATCCAAAAGATATTCAGAATGTAATATTTCACTATAAAAAATTATCTGGAGTTAATGATATTTGGATAACAGAAACAGGTCTATATGCTAAAAATTATGAAGAAGAAAAAACTAGATATAAATATATTGAAGAAGTAATAAAATATATAAAAAAGATTTATTCAAATATTCCAGTATTTATTTGGACATTTGGAGATATTGTAAATGAATGGAAAAAAGAACCTGGCGGAGGATTTGGTATTTGTTATGATGGAAATATTATTAAAAAGAAAATATGCGAAAATTATATAGAATTATTTAAGAAATATAATTAATGTTAATAATTGCAGAAAAACCTTCTGTAGCTAGAAAGATTTCATCGTTTTTATCAAATAATAAATATAAAACAATAAAATTTTCAAAATATATATACTATTATTATTTCAATCTGGAGGGAAAAAATGTATATGTTGTTCCGTCAATCGGTCATTTATTTACATTATCAGATTTAGATAAAAAATATGACTATCCTACGTTCAATTATAGATGGGTTCCATCATATTTTGAGGATAGAATTATTGCAAAGAAATATTATATTGAAATGTTCAGTAAATTTAGAAATGAAAATAATATAATAATTGCAACAGATTACGATATAGAAGGAGAATTAATAGGTTATAATATTTTAAGATATATATTAAATAAAGAAAATGCAAATAGAATGATATTTTCTGCAATAACATATAAAGATATTGTAAGAGCTTTTAATAATAGGAAAGAAAGTTTAAATTTTGGATATATATATGCTGGAGAGACAAGACATATAATTGATTGGTTATATGGTATAAATCTATCTAGAGCATTAACAAGGTCTTTATTTTATTATACTAGAAAGTTTGTTTTAAGCATTGGAAGGGTTCAAGGCCCAACATTAATGTTAGTATTTAATAGAGAAAGAGAAATTGAAAATTTTAAACCTGAAGAATATTACAAAGTTGAAGCTTTGGTTATAAAAGATAATAAAAAATTAAAATTCTCATATATAAAAGACAAAATAAAGGATAAAGATGAAGCAAACAAAATAAAAAATAATTTAGAAAAATACTTAATTGTTAATAATGTAGATAAAAAAGAGGAAAAAATAAATTCACCACATCCATATAATTTAACAGATATACAGATGGATGCATATAAATATTATAAAATTAGTCCAAAAAGAACTTTAGATATTTTACAATCTTTATATGAAAAGGGTTATGTTTCTTATCCAAGAACATCCTCTCAAAGATTACCAGAAACAATTAATTTTAAAGAAATATTATCAAATTTATCATTAATAAATTCTTATAAAAAGTATATTGTTCTTTTATTGGAAAAACAAATTTTAAAACCAAACAATGGATCTAAAGATGATGTACATCCAGCAATACACCCTACAGGAAATATTCCAGAATATTTAGAATATAAGGAAAAATTAATTTACGATTTAGTAGTTAGAAGATTTATTGCTACATTTTATGATCCAGCAATAGTATATAAAATAAATGTTATTACAAAAGAAAATTTTGTTTATGATTATTATGATATAAAATATAAAGGATGGTTGGATATTTATTGGGAAAAATATAAGGATAATTTTATTTCTTTAAAATTTAATGTTGGAGAAAAGTTGTTTATAGATAAAGTTTATATATTAAAGAAAAAAACAAAACCACCAGCAAGATACAATAAAGCTTCCTTAGTTAAAAAAATGGAAGAATTGAATCTAGGAACAAAAAGTACAAGGGCAGACATTGTTGAAATATTATTTAAAAGAAGATATGTAGAAGGTAAATCAATAAAAATCACTGAATTAGGTAAAAAAATTGTTGAAATATTTGAGAAATATTATCCAGATATTTTAGATATAAACTTTACAAGAAAAATGGAAGAAAATTTAGAGAAATTAGAAATCAAACCAGATATAAATTTAAAGGAAAAAATAATTGAAGAAAATATTGAAATAATAAAAGATCTGTCTAAAGTTATGAAGGAAAATGAGAAAAAGATTGGTAAAGAGTTGTATAATTTTATTAAAGATTATTTAAATATAAAAAAATATAAGATCAATTAGCAAAACATTTATAAATAAAGTAAAAAATAAAATTAAATGCCTCCACAAGAAAGAAATATACTTCTTATTTATATATTTGGTTTTGTAACACTTGGGATATACTTTTTATATTGGATGTATGAGACAAAAAATGAATTGAATGAATTGGGAGCAAATATACCATCGTTTATACTAGCATTTATACCAATATTGAATATATTTTGGCTATATAAGTATACAGAAGGGTGGGCTTATGTTACTAAAAAAGATAGTATATTAATATACTTTATAATATTTTTATTTGTAGGTATAATTATGCCATATTTAGTACAAAGGGATTTAAATCGAATAGCAAGGAATTATAGTAGACAACAAATGATGAGACAGAGAATGTTACCGCAGCAATATCCAGGATATCCAAATTATCCAGGAGGTCAGGGAGGCCAATTTAGAATATAATTTTTAATTTGCCAATTATTTATTTTTAATATTTTAAAAATCAAATCATTACAATTATTTAAGTTGAAATAGGTAAATAGGAAGAATATTATATGAATATAAAATTTATAGGTAAGGGTATATATTAATATAGTATGAAAGTAAAAGTTACTAGAAATTATCAAATAACTATACCAGCAAAAATTAGGAAAAAGTTAAATATAAGAGAGGGTCAATATTTAATAGTAGAAGAAGATGAAAAAAATAATGCTATAATTATTAAACCAATAGAATGGGTAAAATTAAGATTAGGTAAAAAATTAACTCAAGAAGATATAAATAAAGCTATAGAAAAATATGATAAAGATATTATTGAAGAAGAATATCCAGAAATAAAAAGATGGAAAAAGAAAGAATAGTCGTTGATACGAATGTTTTAGTTAGGGCAACATTTGAAGATTATGAAGATCATCAAAAAAGTCTAGACATATTAACTAGTTATGATATTATATTGCCAGAAATAGTTGTTTATGAATTTTTAGGGATTTTAATAGAATATGTAGATGATATTGATACTATTTATAGAGTAATAAATAACTTAGAATTATTTGAAATAGAAAATATAAAAATTAAAGATGTTAAAGAAGCTTTAAAGATGATGAGAGAAAATAATAAAAAATTAAACAAAAGTAATTTAAATGATTTTATTTTATTATCTATTGTTAAAAGATTAAATTGTCCATTTATTACTTATGATGAAGATTTGAAAAAAATAGCTAAAAAATACAATATAAAAGTTTTGGAACTGTGATATAATTTTTTATAATTTATGAAACAAAATCCGTCGATATTGTTTTATATATATAACAAAATCTTGAATATTTGGTATAATAAATATACCATTTTTATAAAAATTTGGTATAACAAGCATCCTATTTTGAATATATAAAAAGTGTAATATAACCTCTGAATAGTTGTTTCATCTTTGGAATTTATTTTTTCATAGGTAACTACTAATATAAATATTTCTCATTAATATAAGCAAATTCTTATAAATTAAAAATAAAACTCTTATATATTTAACTAATTTAAAATTTATAAATTTCAAAGTAGTATATATAAAGCACATAAAATCCAAATTTTGAAAAGGTTTTATTATATCTACTTTGAAATTTATAAATTTTAAATATAGATGATGCTTATAAAGTATGAACCTTCATTATGTTCAAATTCTCATTGAAGTATAATCATAATAAAGAATATTAAAAAATTTCAATTCATATAGAAGTTTTATGATAAATGATCAAACATTCTTTAATAAAATGTTTATGATTGATTATAAAATATCTGAATTTTTTTATAAAAAATTAATGGATAGATTAGCTATTATTTATATAATTGATGCAATCTCATATTTAATAAATTTATTTTTCATTTCATATATAATATTTTTCATCAATTTTAGTTATATTTTCCTTTTTATTATATCTGCTACAATAATTTATTTGTTAAAATTAATATTTAATAGGAAGAGACCATATTATTTCTTTGACAAAAGATTTGCTATATTAGTTTATGAGAATCATTCTTTCCCAAGCGGGCATACTATTATTGCAATTTTATCTTTTATAATAACTGGAAATATTTTAGTATTGATAACGCCAATACTGAGAATTATTACTTTAAAACATTGGTTATCAGATGCAGTATTTTCTATAATTTTATCTTTTATCTTTTACTATTTTTTCAGTTCTATGACTAATTTTTATGGATTATTGAATCCATAATATCAAATACTAAAAATAATTTAAGTGTTCAGGTTTTTAATTTAGAGATTATGGTAAAGTTTAGATGTGGTTAAATATAGAAGAATGTTTAAATATGGTTTTCAATTATATTTAATATTTTTTCCAATATTTTTTCTGGTTTTTCTTCTCCGTCAATATAAATTATATTATCATTGGGAAATATTTCCTTTAATTTTAAGAAATTTTCTCTTACTTTTCTTAAAACTTCAATATTTTCATAACTTGTAATATTTTTACCCCTTGAATTTATTCTCTCTACTGCAATTTTTGGATCAACATCTAATATAAAAGTAATGTCGGGTCTAATTATATATTTTGATACGCATTTTAACCATTCAATACTTATACCTTCATATAAAATTTGATAAGAAAATGTGGAGTAAATACTTCTATCAGAAATAACAATATAATTGTTATTTAAATATTTCTTTAAATCAATATTTTTTATACTTCTATCAGCAGTAAATAATAGTGCTAATAAATATCCATTATCGAAATTTTTTTCATGTTCTTTTAAAATTATTTCTTTTATTTTTTTGGATAAATCATTATCATATGGTTCTTTCATTAATATTATCTTATTATACCTTTTAGATAATTCATTATATAGTAAATTTGCAATTGTTGTTTTTCCAGAACCATCTATCCCATCAATTGCAATATATCTATATTTTTTAATCATTTATTTTTCTTTTAAAAAATTTTTATAATTTAATTATATCACCATTCTTTGGCGCATAAGAATATATCCCAAATTTTCTATATATTTTTGATGCTAGTTCATATGGTTTTGGTATTTCACCATGTACTGTAATAACCTGTTTTGGTTTTGGTCTTAGATATTTGATAAAAGATATTGATTCAAAATGATCTGCATGACCAGAAAAGCCCTCATATTTATTTATCTTCATTTTTATATTTATTTTTCTATCATTCAATATAATTTCTCTTTGTCCATCTAATATTGTTCTACCCAAAGTACCTTGTGCTTGATATGAAACAAAAGCTAATAAATTCTTTTCATCTTCTGCAGCATAACTAAAATAATCTAATATAGGACCACCTTGCATCATACCAGATGTTGCAATTATTATTGAAGGTTCTTTTGATGTTACAATTTGTTCTCTTTCTTTTTTACTTGCTCTTATTACATTTTCTCTTTCAAAAGGGTTTTTTCCAGATTCTATCTTTTCCCTAATTTCTTTACTTAAAAATTCTGGATATGCTGTATGAATCATTGATGTTTCCCAGACAATTCCTTCTAAATATATATTTACTTCTGGCAATATTTTATTTTCAATTGCATTTAGTAATGTTAATAAAACATCCTGTCCTCTTCCAACTGCTAATACTGGTATTAATACTTTTCCACCCCTTTCAATTGTTTCCTTTATATCATGAATGAATAATGCTTCAGTTTCTTCCCTTGATGGATGTTTGTCATTAAATCCACCATATGTACTTTCAATTATTAATGTTTCCAATCTTTGATATATTGTATTTGGTCTTTCTAATAAAGGCATTTTATTAAATCTATAATCTCCAGTATATAATATATTATGTTTTCCTTCAATATTTATATGAACCATTGAAGATCCTATTATATGATTTGCATTGTGGAATGATATTTTTATATCACCAGTTATATCAGTTACTTCAGAATAATTTAATGTAATAGAATGTTTTAAAAATAGTTTAATTTCTTTTGTTGTAAATATTGGATTTTTACTTTGTTTATTGCTTACTTTTAAATAATCTAACAAAACTAGAGCTGCAATATCTCTTGTTGGTTCTGTTAAATATACAGGCCCCCTCCATCCAATTCTAAATAAATATGGGACAAATCCAACATGATCTAAATGGGCATGTGAAATAATTACAGCATCTAGATTTTGTATATCGAATTCTGGGATATTTAATATTGGATATTTATCTTCTGAATAATTTCCTGCACCTAGGCCACAATCTAATAAAATATTGCTTTCCTTTGTTTGTAATAAAAACGAAGATCTTCCAACTTCCCTTCCGGCACCTAAAAAAACAATTCTATAATGATCTAATCTTTGTGGTTTTCTTTCCAATATTTTTTCTCCAATCCTATTTAAAAATTCAGATTTATATAAAGAATTTTTATGTAAATATGACCTGATAACATTTATTATTTTTGAAGATTTTAATGGTGCCCTCTGTATTATAATATTACATAGTGTTTCTTCTCTCAATTTGTTAATTAAATTTAAATCAATTTTTTCTGGTTCATATGTCTCAATATATAATATAGATCTATGTCTTTCAAGATATATATCCTTTATTTTTATTCCATTTAATATTTCTTTTGCCTTTTCCTTAATGTATTCTTCATCCTTCAATAATCTTGGATTTATTCTTATTTCAATTCTTTTTTTATACTTCTGTGCTAGATTTTTTCCTATTTCAATCCCTCTTATAAATAGATCTATATTATTTACATATATCACTATCTTTGGTCCTTCAAATATTATCTTATTTATATCCTTTGATTGAAATTCCTTTAATAATTCTTCCTTAATATTCATCATAAATAATTTAAATACCTTTTATAATTAATTATAAAATTTAAAAATTATTTTTTCTGTAATTCCTCTTTTACTTCATAAAGTTCTTTCTTAAATCCCTCTTTTGTTAATGTCCATATTTCAATACCATATCCAGATCCCAAATCTCTTTTTATAGCAGCTAATATTGCTTTTTTTGCTAATTCTTTTGCTTCTTCTTCACTCATATTTTCTTTATATTCTGTTTCTAATACACCCAAAGCAAATACCATTCCAGAACCTGTGGATGTAAAGTTATCAAACTTTTCTAATCCTCCAGCCTCATCTATTGAATATATATTGTAATCATCATTGTCTTTTCCAACAATTATAACTTCTGAAAAGAATGGAAACCATTTATAATAGTTCATTAATGTTGATAGAAAATTTGCAGCCTCTTCTGCAGTTGGTTCATTTTTCGATCTTAAATACTTTAATTTTAGATTTGCTTGTAATATCTTTACTAAAGCTTGAATATCACCAACCAAACCAGCAGCACCCATTAATATGTTATCAGTAATTTGATGTAATTTCTGTGTTTTCTTATGATATACCATCATTCCTGCTGTTGTTTGTCTATCAGATGCAATTAATACTCCATCCTTAAATTTTATTGCAACAATTGTTGTTCCAGATGATTCTTTCATAGTTCTATTATAATGAAATATATTTATAAGCTATTTTTTTACATATTTTTTTATTACTTTTTCTTGGAATGAATTCAATACATAATCTACATGTTGTTTAATTGCATCAAAACTATTAAATTCACCTTTCAATCCAGGACATACGAATTTTCCATTTTTAAATACATTAAATTTTACTCTATAATTTTCTGATACATCAAATACAACAGTAACAGCTGGAAAAGCTTCTGGATTGTATTGGGAATCTGGTATCTCATCTGCCAGTCTTACTATATCTATATTATCATAATCGAATTTTCCATTTACAACAATATTCTGTACCTTTATTTTATAATCTTTTGGAAGTTCTATATCAATCTGTTTAAATAATTCTCTTAATTTTTCCACAACGTATTCTATATCTTCTAATCTTTTTATTCCAGATATATTTATTGTTCCACTATTAAATACTAATGCTTTAACATTTTCTTCTTTACTTCCACCTTCTTTTAGTGGTATAATTAATCCAGGAAATGTTTCTGGATCGTATTGAGCATAAGGAATTAGATTTGCAATTTTATCTAATGGTAACTTTACATTAAAATATATTGTAACAACAGCATTGGAAATCTCCCATTTAACCATTTTTAATAAATTTTTAATAAAAATTTATAAAATATTTAGCCTATAAAATATGTTCATTTCATATATTTTTTCTACATTATTTAGACCTTCATTTGAGTCTTTTATTATTATTACAGTATCTGTATCCTTTTCTAAGGTATCTTTATATTTTCTTATTATATTTAATAGCTTTTCATCAGCGTATATTTCTATATTTGCCTTCTGACCTTTTCTTAATTTGTTTTCTTTTCTTATATCTTGTAATCTCCTTCTTATTTCCCTATATAACCATTCCTCCTCTAATTCTGGATAATATTTTGTATCAAACCCTATTTTTATAATTCCATAATCAGTTTGTGCAGTTACATAATCCTTTTCTAAATTATCAATCTTTATTTCTTTTACATTTAAATAATCTTTTAATAATTCTACAATATCATTATTATTTATTATTTCAAATAAAATACCCCCATCATCTTTATATAAATATAATGTTTTTAATGGTTTTCTTATATTTATATTTAACATATTTCTTAATTTTAATGCATTTTCAACAATTATATTAAATAATTCATATTCTTTCTCTATTTTTTCATCTATATATTGTTCTTCAACTTTTGGTAAGTCTTCTAAAATTATTGATTCTTCATTTAATCCATATAAATTTCTTAATTTTTGATAAATATATTCTGATATAAATGGAATTATAATAGATCCAACATTTATTATATTATATAATGATTTATATATTACAAATAATACTTTATCAGGTTCTCTTTTTATTCTTTCTCTTGTAGCTTTTATATAGAATCTTGATAATTCTAATATCATATCTTGTAATATTCTTCCTGCCTTCCATATTAAATAGTTATCTAATGCATTATATATTTCTTTTTTACTTTTTTCTATGAAATGTAACATATATCTATCTTCCCATCTCAAATTTTCTACATTTATTTTTGCAGGATTTATATTATAATATTTGGAATATTCTTCTAAATATGTTGAAATGTTTAATAATGTATTTAATACTTGATATTTAACTTTTATATCTTCCCATTTTAATTTTATATCTTCATATGCCTCTACAATAGATCCTAAATATAATCTCATTGTATCTGCTCCATATTTATTAATTATATCATATGGAGAAACAACATTTCCTAAAGATTTTGACATTTTCCTTCCATATATATCTAAAACATATCCACCAACATACACATTTTTATATGGTATATCATTATAATATAATTCACCTATCATTGCTAAAGAATAAAACCATCCTTTAATTTGGTCATAATTTTCTGTTATAAAATCTACAGGATATGTATTTGTTGCTACTGTTGCTGAACCAGAATCTACCCATACATCTAATATATCTGGAATTCTTCTCATTTCTTCTCCACATTTTTCACATTTGAATGTAAATTTATCTACATATGGTCTATGTAAATTATAATTATATAGATATATTATATCATAATCCCTTGATCCATATGTTCTTACATAATATAGATCATTTATTTGATTTAATATATCATATTTAAAATTATTTACAATTATTATAGATTTATCTTCATATTTATTAAATACATCATATAGTTTATTTATATCATTTATTTCATCTTCATAATATATTTTATTTTCTTTGAAATATCTTGATAATAATTTTTCAGTATAATTTGTAAATTTTACTACTATTATTATTTCCTTAAATTTATATCCAGTCAATTTTTCCAATTCTTTAACATTTCTAACAAATTTTACATGTCCATTTTTATCAACCCACATTGGTATTGGTATTCCCCAGTATCTTTGTCTAGATATTACCCAATCAGGTGCAGATTTTACAGTATTTATAAAAGCATTTTTTGCAGCGTCTGGTATAAAATTAATATTTTCAATATCTAATAATACTTTTGATTTCATTGAAGATACATTAATGAATATTTGTTCTGGAGATCTAACAATTACTCTATTTCTACATCTCCAGCATATTGGATAATCATGTTCATACCATTCAAAATATATTAAAGCTTTTTTCTTTAATACTTCTAATATAAATTTATAGTCATCTTTCTTTGCAATCAATCCTTCAAAATATTTTATATCTAAAATGGTTCCTGTCTCATCTGTTGTATTAAATGGAAGGACATTATATTTCTTAGCAACTTCATAATCTTCAAAACCACAACCTGGAGCTGAATGAACTAAACCAGTACCTTCCTGTGTATTTACATATTCTTTTGATAACCAAATCCTGAATACACCACTGCTTTCAGATTTAAATTTTTCTATATAATCTCTTAATTCATCATAGAATAAAGGTTCATATTCTTTAAATTCTAAGTCTTTTCCATAAAATTCATCTATTATTTCATATTCAATATTTAATTTACTCATTAATTTTTCTAATGCATCTTTTGCAATAATCCAATATTCATAATTATTTTCTTTCTTAATATTCATTTTTATAATTTTATGATTATTATAATCTAATTCTAATTCTTCAACATAAATCTTTGGAACTTTTATTTTTACATATTTTATTTCAGGATTTACCATAATACCTAAATTATATACTAATGTCCATGGAGTTGTTGTCCAAATTATATAATATGTATTTTCCATATCTTTTGATTTAAGTTTTACATAAATTGAATTTGATATTTCTTTTTTATATAGAGGATCTTCATATCCCAAATCTATTTCTTGTTTTGATAATGATGTTTGACAATGGGGACACCACCAAACAGGTTTCTTTTCCTTATATATTAATTTATTTTCATAACCCTTTGTCAAAGCTTCCCATACCCTTTCAATAAATTCATTTTTAATTGGTAAATATGGGTTATCTATATCTTGCCAATGTGCCATATCTTCATAGAATTTTGTAAATTCATTCATCGATCCATATGCAAAATTAAAACATTCTTTAATAAATTTATCAACACCAATTTTTTCTATTTCCCTTTTATCTCTAATCTTCATATTTTCCTCAACCTTTACTTCAATTGGTAATCCATGCATATCAAAACCAGCCTGATTCCATACATTAAATCCCTTCTTTTGATAATATCTTAATATAATATCTTTAATTGTTCTATTATACGCATGTCCCATATGTGGAGAACCTGTTGTATATGGTGGACCTTCTAAAAATATATATCTTTTATTTTTCTCATTCTTTAAAATCCATTTTTCATATATATAATTTTCTTTCCAGAATTTTTTTATCTCTTCTTCTATATTTCTATTCCAATTCATGTTCATAGATCCGATATTCTACCATAAATTTATATATTTAAAATAAAGTATATAAGATGTTTTCTTATAATAATAATTATGATAAAAATAAATAGAATAAATATGATAGTATTTGGGATAATAATTTTGTTAGTAATTCTAACTTATCTTTTAACATATTCAAAAACTCTATCAATAATACCATTTATAATGGGGATATTTTATTTACTTGAAAGTAATGAATCTAAATAAATAAAAATCTTTTATTAAAATATTTTGAATGGAAAATGAAAAAGAAAAAACTAAAGAAAATAATAAAAAGGAAGAATGGAAATTTAATCTTAGTTTAGAGAAATCAATAATAATAGGATTTATAATATTAGCAATATCAGTAATTTTAGGATCTTGTATTATAGCAAATTCAATATCAAATATAAAAATATATGGATCACCTAGTAATTCTTCAAATGAATTACAAGCATATTTACAAACACTACCACAGGCTCCATTGCCAAATATTACAAATATAGATCCGGTATATGGAAATCCAAATAGTACAAATGTTATTGTATATGAATTCTCAGATTATGCATGTCCATATTGTGATCTATTTTATTTACAAACATTTCCACAAATTTTACAAAATTATATAAATAATGGAAAGATATCATGGGTATATGTTGTTTTCCCATTATATCAAATACATCCTTATGCAAATATATCATCGCAATATTTAACATGTTTATATGAATTATATGGATTTAATACATGGGAAGAATTTGCAAATTGGAGCTGGTATAATCAAATGCAAAATATATCATGGGATACTTTCTCAAGTCAGCAAGATGTATATAATGTATTTAATAATGAAGCTCAGGCTTTGGGATTAAATGTTAGTGAAATAGATTCATGTGTAAATAGTTCAGAGTATTATTCTCAAATATATAATCAGGAAAATTATGATGAAAGTGAATATGGAATTGAGGGAACTCCAACATTTATAATAGCTGTAAAGACATCATCAATTACATTCCAAACAATACAGCAAGTTAATAATGTATTGAATCAATTAAAACAATATGGATTAAGTCCTTCAGTATATACAACACCAGATTATAATTATATAATGTTTGAGTTTGCAGGGGCTTTGCCATATAGTTTCTTTAATAATATATTGCAACCTTTAGTATCTGGCTGAATTATATATAAATTTTTTTATAAATATAATCTTAAATGGCAAGAGAAAAACCACATATTAATTTAGTAGTAGTAGGGCATGTAGATAATGGAAAATCAACATTAGTAGGAAGGCTAATGGTATCTTTGAATTTAATAGATCAGAAAACGTTAGAAGAATTAAAGAATATAGCAAAGGAATTTGGAAAAGAAACAGACTATTTAGCATTCTTATTAGATAAATCAATAGAAGAAAGAAAGAGAGGATTAACAATTGATGTAGCTGCAATTAAAATACCAGCAAAAAAATATGTATTAACAATATTAGATGCTCCAGGTCATAGAGACTTTATAAAGAATATGATTAGCGGTACTGCACAAGCGGATGCTGCAATATTAGTAGTTTCTGCAGCACCTGGTGAAGCAGAAACAGCATTGGGTCCAGAAGGACAGGGAAGAGAGCATTTATTATTATTAAGAACATTAGGAATTCCACAAATTATTATTGCAATATCAAAGATGGATGCTGTAAATTACGATCAAAAGAGATATGAACAGGTAAAGAATATGGTATTAACATTGGCAAAACAAGTTGGTTATACTGAAAAGCAAATAAAAGCAGTTGTTCCAATTGCTGCATTTACATCAGATGAAAATGTAACACAAAAATCACAAAAAATGCCATGGTACAATGGTCCAACAATATATGAAGCATTTGATCTATTGGATGAACCTCCAAGATTGGTAGATAAACCATTAAGAATACCAATTGGTGATGTATATAATATTAAAGGTGTAGGACTTGTACCAACTGGAAAGGTAGAATCTGGAAAATTAAAACCGGGTGATAAAGTAATATTCTTACCATCAAAGAAACCAAATGGTGTTGTAGGTGAAGTAAAATCTATAGAAATGCATCATGAAAAATTGGATGAAGCATTACCAGGAGATAATATTGGATTTAATGTTAAAGGACCAGAAAGCGGTGATATATTAAGGGGTGATGTATGTGGAAAATTGGGAGAACCATTACCAAAATTAGCAGAAGAATTTACTGCAAGAATATATGTACTATATCACCCATCTGCAATTGCTGTAGGATATACACCAGTAATACATATACATACTGCAGCAGTATCATGTAAAATTGCAGAAATACAATCAAAAATAGATCCAAGAACTGGACAAGAAGTTGAAAAGAATCCACAATTCTTAAAGACTGGAGATGCAGCAATTGTAAAGTTTGTACCAACAAAACCATTAGTAGTAGAGAAATTTGAAGATTTTCCAAACACATCTTTGGGAAGATTTGCAATTAGAGATATGAATAAAACAATTGGAATTGGACAGGTATTAAGTGTAAAAGAAAAGCAAATACAAATTAAGTAATTTTTTAATTTTATTTTAATTTAGATTAATTCTATTGTTATATTTCCTGACTTTTGTCAGATCCGCTCTTTCTAATAAAAATGTTTTTCTTCTTTTAAACCTTATTATAATTATGATGTTCTTTTCTCGAAAAATGATATAGAAATGATCAAAGATAACAATGAAGGATCAAACTCAACAGGATAAACGGTAAAATGAACGTGAAGGAATTCTTAACATCAACGGCAAACATGAGATCTATGTATCAATATGGGAATGTGAGGAAGGCTTTCCTAAAGTAAAAATTTAAGATTTAAATATTTTGTTTCTAATAAGATATGTTGAGGTTCCTGAAGAAACTGGTGAGCATATGGGAACCGAAGGAGGGCGTAATTTATAGACAAAAATTCATAGGGCCTTAACACATCATATATTATACCTGGTGTGGAATATGTCAAAATGAATAAGAACTTTATGAGACTATTAATATACAATATTTCTAAAAGCTATTAAGTTATAATTCATTTTAGATTTTACAATCTCTAATGTGAACAATATTTCATTACCGCTTATAGCAGAACCTAAGGTTATGCCATAATGACTACTAATAGATTCAATGATAACTAAAAAGTTGATAAAAGTTTATTGACTATGACTTTGATCTACCTGTACAAACCGAGATCTAGCTTCCTTACCTCTTAATGCAGATAAAACTAGTGCAATAGATAATATTCCTAACGATACGTAAAGAGATGATTTTAAACCCGTTAAGAAAGAACTGGCTACACCACCTATTAAATTTGTAGTTCCCAGGAACACTTCAAATGCAACATATCTAGGAACAGTCATAGAAGATACACTTATTGCTATAACGTAACTTAAAAGAGTCCCTATATTTGATAAAGTTCTGGATAAGCCAGAAGCACCACCATAAAATCCTCTGGGTGCATTGGCCATTATAGCGCTATTATTAGCTGGGAAGAATAGAGAAGAACCTAAACCACCTATTGTTGAAGCAATTATAATAATATATAAAGGAGTATTGATTGAAAGGTGTAAATATATGAAAATAGCTAACATCATTAAAGCCAATCCAATTGTAGCAGGTATTCTGGCACCTATTTTATCCGATAATCTTCCGGTAAATGGTGAAACTAAGCTGGCTAAAACGTAACCTGGAACTAATAATAAGGATGCGTTGAAAGGTGATAAACCCCTAATTCCTTGAAGATACATTATTATAATGAATGCTGTGGCTAAATAACCTGTTGTTTGAAGAAATGATGCGAATAGAGAATATGTAAATACTCTATTAGCTTTAAAAACTTTCAGATCTATTATAGGAAATTGCTGTCTCCTTTCAACCAATATAAATCCCAATAATATAATTAAACCGGCAGAGATTAAGGAAATATTTAATAAACTCACACCTTCTCCTGCAATATCGGTGGCTCCATAAGATATTAATGATAGTGAAGCCAATAAACTTAGCATACCTATAATATCTAGTTTATTATTTCTTCTTTCCAGATCTTTTATATATCTTAATCCTAATATTATAGCAATGATTCCTATTGGAACATTAATATAAAATATATATCTCCAGCCCAGGAAAGTTGTTATAAAACCTCCTAAAACTATTCCTAAAGTAGCTCCAGCATTCCAACCTATTGAATTATATCCATAGGCTTTACCCCTTTGATTTGGGGGAAATATATCAGCAATTATAGCTCCAGAATTAGCTTGCATCATCGCAGCTCCTAACCCTTGAACTCCCCTAAATGCTACTAAAGAAATTGCATTGGGAGATACTCCACAGAGTATTGAACCTATTGTAAATATTGCAAATCCCAAATTATAAAAGCGGGATCTACCGTAAATATCACCTAATCTACCTAACTGAGTTGTAAAGACTGCTATAACTAGAAGGTAAAGTATAATAACCCAAATAATTACATAAAGGTTAGTATGCAAATCTTGAACAATAGATGGAATTGCTAAAATTACAATAGTTGTATCTACAGCTGACATTAAAGTTCCCAAAACGACAACCAACAAAGCTAAGTTATTTGAATTCATAGTTAATTGTTAAAAAATTAAATATTTATTTTTTTCGGAGTATTTTTTATGTAGTTATCTCTCTCAAGTAAGCATCATTCAGGAAGTCTTATCCATTGAATAAATTACTGGATGCATGACATTAGTAAGTCTTATTAATAAGATAAAGTATGGTATTAAATAAAAATTCTTTTTGTATTTATTTTATTTATTTATATATAGAATGAAAAACCTTTCAATTAAACTATTAATGGGCCCGAGGGGACTCGAACCCCTGACCTCCGGCTTTCTTAGGAGCGTAGCCTTATAAGGCCGGCGCTCCACCTCTGAGCTACGGGCCCTTATACATATTTTCACTTATTATTTTTTTATATTTTTTCTTATATGCATTTTTTGTAATATAAAATATATGGATAATACTAAGGAGGTTGAAATTTTGGATTCTGGATTTTTGGGACAAATTTTTGATGCTTCAAAAGAAGAAATTGAAAAATTTATTAGGGAAGAAGAAAAATCTATTATACTAGATTATGAGAAAATAAAATCATATTTAAATAATAAACAGTTAGATCTTTTATTAAATAATACAGAAAATTTTTTAGAACAAATGAGTATATATTTTTCTGAAAGATTAGATAGAAAAGTAAAGGTAAGAATAAAAAATCTTCCAGAAAGTTTAAGATATTTAAGGATAAGAGATATTAGATCTGAACATAAAGATAAATTAATACAGGTTGAAGGTATAATAAAAATATCTTCAGAAGTAAGACCTTTTATTATAAAAACAAAGTATTTACATGAAGATTGTGGAGGGGAATTTTGGGTTGAAAATAAGAATTTTGTAATAGAAAAACCAAAGAAATGTCCCGTATGTGGTAGTACAAAGGGGAAATTTATTGAAACAGATCATGAAACAATAGATGTACAAAGGTTATTAATTGAAGAACCTGCGGATCAAATTGAGAAGGGTGAACAACCTGCTCAAATTACTGTAATATTAAAGGAAGATCTATGTGAACCAAGAATGGAAAGGAAAACATTGCCAGGAATAAGGGTTAAAATATATGGGATTGTAAAAGAATTAAAAAATTCAAATTCTAAAGCAATATTGGATTTATATATAGATGCAATTTATATTGAACCTGTAGATAAAGATGTTGAAGATATATCAATATCTGCAGAAGATGAGAGAAAAATAAGAGAATTGGCAAATTCTACAGATGTATTAAGTTTGATTGCAAATTCTGTTGCTCCAGGATTGTATGGAAAACATTATGAAATAATTAAAAAGGCAATTGCATTACAATTGGTATCTGGTGGAAAGAGAAGGAAAAGTGTTGATGAAAGAAAAAATATACATATATTAATTTTGGGAGATCCTGGTGTTGGAAAGTCAAAATTATTAAGATATGTATCAGAAATTGCTCCAAAATCAAAATATGTAGTTGGAATAACATCATCATCTGTAGGTTTAACTGCTTCTGTTAGAAGGGATGAAATATTTAAAGGTGGTTGGGTATTAGAAGCCGGAGCATTGGTATTAACATCTGGGGGACTTGTATGTATCGATGAACTTGATAAATTATCTACAGAAGAATTACAATCTTTACATGAGGCGATGGAACAGCAAACAATAACAATTGATAAAGCAAATATTCATGCAACACTTAGGACAGAAACATCAATTTTAGCAGCTGCAAATCCTAAATTTGGTAGATGGGATAAGATGAAAAGTATAGTTGATCAAATAGATTTACCACCAACAATAATTAATAGATTTGATTTAATATTTGTTCTTGTAGATGAACCAAATCCACAACAGGATGAAACGATTGTTGATGAACTATTAAAAGGTTTAAAAGAGGAAAGAAAACCACCATTGGATAAAGATTTATTAAGAAAATATATAATATATGCAAAGAGAATTGAACCACAATGGACAAATGCAGCTTTAGATATTGTAAAGGATTTCTATATAAAGTTAAGATCTAGTTCTGGAGAAGATACAATACCAATAACTACAAGACAACTTATGTCAATAATAAGAATAGCTGAAGCTTCTGCAAAGATAAGGTTATCTCCAGTAGTTACTGAAGATGATGTAAATCTTGCAAAGGAATTATTATTATATAGTTTGAAGGAAGTTGGAATAAATCCAGAAAATAATAGATTAGATATAGATATAATAATGTCTGGAATTTCTTCTACACAAAGACAAAAACTATCAAAAGTATTAGATATAATAAAGGATTTACAAAAAGACTTTCCAGATGGTGTTCCATTAAATGAAATATTAAATGAATCTAAGAAATATAATTTAGAAGAAGAAAAAGTAAAAGAAACAATTGAGAAATTATTAAAGGAAGGATATATATATGAATCTGGAGATAAGAAATATAAGGCTGTATAAATATGTATTTACCAATATTTTCAAAAGATTTAAAGAATTATAAAGATAAGAAAGTTTGTTTAATTGGAAAAGTAATAGATATTCAGGAAGAAAAGAAAGTAATAAGGTTAAAATTATTGGATACATTTGGATTTTTTGATGTTGTTCTATTTGATGTTTATAATATTAAATTATTTGATACCTTATTAATTTTGGGAAATGTTTCAGAATATAATAATAATTTTTCTGTAATTGCAAGATATTTAAGTATATTAAATGGGGATGATGAAATTTTATGGAGAAAATTTTTCATTAAAAAAATAAAAAAGAATATAAAGAAAAATAATAAAGAAAATAGAATGGAAGAAAAAGATAGTAATGAGAATAATAATTTGAAAGAAAAAGAAGTAAAAGAAGAAATATATAAGGAAGAATATGAAGAAGAATTGTCTGAAGAGGTAAAGTTAAGAAAGCAAATTTTAGAATTTATAAGAAATAATGATAAAGGTGATGGAGTATCTTTAAAAGATATAGAAAATTTCTTTAATATAAGTGAGGAAAAGTTATCAAATATTATAATGGATCTATTATCATCTGGAGAGATTTATGAATCTTCACCAGAAAAATATAAAGTTATATGATACCGACGTATGAAGAAATGTTAGATGAAGCATATAAGAAATTGAGTAATATGAAAGTTCTAAATCGATCTACCTTAGGATCAATAAATATACCATTACCAAAAATAAATTATGTTGGAAAATGGACATCTATAGAAAATGCAGGGACAATATGTGATATAATAAATAGAGATATAAATTTATTAGCAGAATTTTTACAAAAGGAATTTAGTGTTGCATCAAAAATTGAAGATAAAAAAATAATATTACAAAAAAAGATAGAATTTGATAAAATAAAAGCAAAGATAGATAAATTTATAGATATATTTGTTAGATGTCCAATATGTAAAAAATTGGATACAAGATTGGAAAAGAAAGAAAGGGTATATATTATTAAATGTTTAGCTTGTGGTGCAGAAAGTCCTGTAATATATAAATTAAAATGATATTAGTAAAAAAGTATAAAGATAATTATGGATATGCATTAGTTTTATGTGATAAAAATTTATATGGAAAAAGATTTGAGGAAGGGGAATTTGTATTAGAATTAAATGAATTTTTTAAGGGAGAGGAAAAGGAAAAAGTTGATGAAAAAGATTTTGAAGATATATATTTTATATATGCTGTTGGGGAAGAATCTATAAATATATTAAAAGAGAAAAAAATAATTGAGG
This sequence comes from Candidatus Nanopusillus sp., assembly GCA_046533775.1. GTDB lineage: Archaea > Nanobdellota > Nanobdellia > Nanobdellales > Nanobdellaceae > Nanobdella. Next base: position 5,605 of record JAWDOO010000004.1, on the reverse strand, counting down.
AAAAGGATATTAAAAGAATTGCTGGGATACCATATACTTTTGTCATTTATTTATGAAAAGAATTTGTCCATCATGTGGAAGAGAAGTTGAAAAATTATATGATGGATTATGTTATGATTGTTATTTAAAAATAAATAAAAAGGAAGAAAAAAGGGAAAAAGTATATATATGTAAATATTGTGGAAGGATAAAATACCATAATAAATGGTATAATAATTTTGATATAGATAATTTTGAATATGAATATACTATTTGTCCAAGATGTAAAGGTTTAAGTAAAAAAGCAAATTTAATCTTGCAAATAAGGGGATATAATAAAAATATTGAAGATGAAATATTAAAAATAGCAAAGAAAAATAAAGATATAATAAAAAAAGTGGATGAAATAAATGAAAATGATATTGATATATATTTATATGTTGGAAAAAATAGGGTAAAAAGCTATTATAATATATTAAAAAAATATGGAGAAGTAAAATTAAGTAAAAAATTATTTGGCTATGATAAAGAAAAGGGGAATAGAAAATATATTGTAACAATATTACTAAGGAATGATGAAGATACATAGAAAACCTTATAAAAGTTTACATAATAATAAAAGGGTATGGATTGGGAAGATCTAAAAAGAAGATTAAGAGAACTAAGGATGGAACCTGAAGAGGGTGAAGATTGGGAAGAAGGAGAAGAAGATTGGGATTGGGATGAAGATTGGGATATGGAGGAGGAATGGTAATTTATTAATGTTTAATTTATAATATTTTTTAAATGCCTCTTTTCGAAGAAGAAGGAATTCCTGTTCCAAAAGATAAACAGGTTATAGGAATAATTGAAGAGGTCGTTGGTTGGGCGCATGCAAAAGTGAGATGTTTTGATGGAAAAACAAGAATATGTAGAGTACCTCAAAATAAGAAAATGCACAGGAATATATGGTTAAAGAAGGGTACATATGTATTAGTGGAACCATGGGAATTGCAATCTGATAAAAAAGGAGATATATTATATTCATATACAGATTCAGAAGTTGAATGGTTAAAAAAGAAAGGATATTTAAAAATTGAGGAAGAATTTTAGGGCCCGTAGTCTAGTGGCAGGACGGTGGGCTCCAGACCCATTGACGGGGGTTCGAATCCCCCCGGGCCCAAGACCGAAATAAAATTATAAATTTGATATATTCGATATATTGCTAAATGTCTGATTTAAAATATTATTTGATGTATTTGATAAATTTTGTTGAGACGACATTATTTTAAAGGTTTGTGGTGCTACAAAAATTATAGCAGCTATCAAAACGATAAGTCCAATTATTAAAAAAATTATAAAACTTATAGCCTCAGATCCTTTCATTTTTGTAATATTAACTACTTAATTGTGTTGATAAATTATTAATTAATTGACCTGTCTGATTTGTTTGATTTATTGCAGGATTTAATACATTATTTGCTCCAGTTGCTCCTTTAGAAAATGTACCCGTAAAAAATAATATTATAATGATTAAAACAACAAGTGCTATTATTAGTATAATTAGTGTATTAATTGATAGTGACTGACCTTTTCTTACCATAAATTTTTATGCAATTGCCATATTTTTAAACTTTTTATAAAAATCAATTTTATGTGGATAATAAGAGAAAAATTAAAGGATTATGATATAGAATTTTCTGAACCTCCCAAAAATTTAGATTATGATATATCAATTAAATTATTCAAAGAAATTAAAAAAGGAAAAGACCCAAATATATTGGTAAATGATATAATTGAAAAAATAAGAGAATTTGTTTTGGATTATAAATTTATGAATGGATATTTAAATATTAAATTAAATAAAGGAAAATTATTGGAAAATTATAAAAAATTGTTTGATTTTGAAAAAAAGAATATTAGAATATTTTTAGAGCATACATCTGCAAATCCAAATAAAGCATTACATATAGGTCATTTAAGGAATTCAATAATTGGAGATTCTTTGTATAGATTATTTAAAACATTAAATTATGATATATATGTAATAAATTATATAGATGATACGGGGGTACAGGTTAGTGATAATATTGTTGGAATATATTATTTAAAAATACCTGAAGAACCAAAGGATTTCAATTTAGAAAAAGTAATAAATAATATTAAAGAATTTTTAATAAAAGAAAATTTGTATAAAGAAGAATATGAAGAAAAAATTAGGAAAATATTTTTGGAAAGAATGAATATATTGAAAAGTTTATATGGATACGAAGTACCTGAAAAATTTGATCATTATTATGGAGATTTTATATATGTAATAGTTAATAAATTGTATGAAATAATTCCAGAATTAGAAAAATATAAATATAATATTATAAAGATGATTGAGGAAGGTAATAATGAAGTATATTATTTATCTAAAAGAATATCTGAAAGAATTTTATTTGAACAATTAAATACATTGTGGAGATTTAATATATATTTTAATATAATAATTAGAGAATCTGATATATTAAAATATAAATTATTTGATAATGCATTAAAAATATTGGAAGAAAATAAAATGATAAAAAAGGATGATACAATTTCTTTAGATTTAACAAGGTGGGAAGATATATATAAAGCATATTCTAATAAAGAAAAAGTTCTTGTAAGATCAAATGGAACTACTACATATATTGCAAAAGATATTGCATATGCAATGTGGAAACATGGTATAATTAAATCAAATATTAAATTTAAAGAATATATAAAACAACCAAATGGGGAATATATATATGAAATAAATGATGAGGGAAAAGAAATTGAACCATGTAAAATTTCAATAAATGTAATTGGAATGGAACAAATGCATAATCAATTAATGGTAAAAAAAATAATTGAGGAAATTGATAAAAATTCTAAATATATATATTATGGATATGGGTTGGTTAGATTGCATAGAAATACTGCAAAAATATTTGGAATAAATGAGGATATAAAAATGTCTGGAAGAAAAGGATTTTATATAAATGTTGATGATTTATATGAGAAATTATATAATATTGCATATGATAAATTTAAAGATAAAGAAACTTCTGAAAAAATAGTAAAGAGTTTTATATCATTGGAAATGTTAAAATATGATAGAAATACAACAATATTGTTTGATATTGATAAAATGTTAAATTTGGAAGAGGGGAATGCAATATATTTTTTATATACATATGCAAGGATAAAATCATTATTAAATAAAGCTGATAAAATACCTGAGGAATTTGAAATAAATGAATTAAATAAATATGAAGAAAAATTAATTATTAATTTATTTAAGTTTAAAGATATAATTTATGATATTGAAAAATCATTAGAATTAAATCATTTATATAGATATTTAATAGATTTAGTTAGATCATTTAATGAATTTTATCAAAATGTTCCAATATTAAATTATAAAGATAAATATCCACATAGATTATTCCTAGTATATTTAACAAAAGAAATATTAGATAAAATATTCTATATATTAAAAATTGAACCTGTAGAAAGTATTTAAAAATATAATATATATTATGAATTTATGTCCATGATAAGGATTAAAATGTGGGGAACAGATTTAAAAACAATGAATCAGTTTACTAATCAATTGTTAAAAATAATTGAACAATTGGGTATTGAAAAGAGAGGTCCTGTTAATTTACCAACAAAAATAATTAGAGTACCAACTATGAGAACATTGGGAAAGAGAGGTACAAAAATATATGAAACATATCAAATAAGAATATATAGAAGATTTTTAGATGTTGCAAATGATGAAAGATTTTTCAAAAATTACTTTATAAATATGCAAATTCCATCAAAAGGATTTAGAATATCATTAAAGATACTAAAATGAGTTATATATTATTAAGATATAATGGATTATATATATTTGATGATAATTTGGAAAAATTTCAAAAAATTGATTTAGAATTAAATTTGGATGATTTAAAGGAAATATATAAAAATAAATTACCTGAAAAGGTAAAAAATTATATAAAAGAAAATGATATTTTTATTGGACAAAGATTTGATGGATATAAATATACTGAAGATATAAGTATAATAAGAAAGGCATTAGAAAAAATTGGGGAAGAAAAAATTAATAATAAATTATTTATTGATCTATTAAAAGAACAAATATCAGATTCTATAAGTAGGGATGAAATAATAATACAGGCAATAAGTTTCCTTGATGATTTAAATAAATCCTTGAATTTATTTATGGAAAGATTTAGGGAATGGTATGGATTATATTTTCCAGAAATTTCACAAGAAATTGAGGATCATGAGAAATTTATAAGGACAATTATAAATTCAAATAGGGAAGAATTAATGAAAAAATATAATATTAATAAAACAATGGGTGGAAAAATATTTGAAAAAGAAGATTTGGAAATAATGAATGAAATATCATTAAAAATAAAAGAAATTTATGATTTAAGAAAAGATTTAGAAAATTATATTGAGAAATTGATGAAAGAAATTGCTCCAAATTTGTCTGAAATTGCTACTCCAAAAATAGGTGCAAGATTAATATTATTAGCTGGCGGATTGAAAGAATTATCATTATTACCTTCCTCAACAATACAAGTTTTAGGTGCAGAAAAAGCATTATTTTTACATTTATCTAAAGGTATAAAACCACCAAAACATGGTGTAATATTTAATCATCCATATTTACAAAAATTACCTCCAAAAAGAAGGGGGGCAATGGCCAGAACCTTAGCATCAAAAATATCTATTGCAGTAAAAGCAGATCTAAATGGAAAAATAATATATCCAAAATTGAAGGAAGAATTGGATAAAAGATTTAAAGAATTATCTGAAAAATGAAATTAAAACCATTAAAAGAAAATAAGAATATATTTATTGATGAAAAAGGAAGATTATATACAAAGAATTTGGTACCTGGAAAAATTGTATATGAAGAAAGATTGGTAAAATATAATAATGAAGAATATAGGGAATGGATTACAAATAGATCTAAATTGGCAGCGGCAATTAAGAAAAATATTGGAGAAGTACCAATTAATAAAGGTGATAAAATATTATATTTAGGTATTGCATCAGGTACAACAGCATCTCATATTTCAGATATAATTGATAAAAATGGAATAATATTTGGTGTAGATATTTCTTCAAGGATATTAAGAGATCTTGTTCCAATATTATATGATAGAAAGAATATTATTGGAATATTGGCAGATGCTGATAAGCCATGGGAATATTTACATATTGTTACAAAGGTTGATTTAATATATCAGGATGTTGCACAACCACATCAGGTAAGAATATTTATTAAAAATATTGAATATTATTTAAAGAATAAAGGATATGGATTTTTAGCAGTAAAAGCAAGATCAATTGATGTATCAAAAGATCCAAAAGAAATATTTAAGGAAGTAAGAAAGGAATTAGAAGACTATGGATTAAAGATAATAAAAGAAGTAAGATTGGAACCATATCATATTGATCATGCAATGTTTTTAATTCAAAATAAATAATTTTTAAAGGTTATTATAAATATATAAAAAATGCTGCATGCTATAAGAAAAATTGATAGAAATGGAAGGGAAATATATAAATGTCCATTATGTGGTCATATATTTGTAAATAGTAAGAAATA